>CAMTFT010000365.1 GCA_947071365.1 uncultured bacterium
GGAGTTTCGGGAAGATAAGGCGTTTATCTCCAAATTCCGTGTTGAGGCGCAGTCGGCTGCCGGGCTTGCTCACGCAAACATCGTAAATATTTATGATGTAGGCGAGGAGGCCGGGATTTACTATATTGTCATGGAGCTGGTGGAGGGCATTACTCTGAAGGAGTATATCGAGAATAAGGGCCGTCTGTCGGTTCGCGAGGCCACCAGCATTGCGCTCCAGATCTCAGCGGGCCTGGAGGCTGCCCATAATAACGGTATCATCCATCGCGATGTGAAGCCGCAGAATATCATTATATCTACGGACGGAAAGGTCAAGGTAGCGGACTTCGGTATTGCCCGGGCGGCTACGACGAACACGATCAATTCCGGTGTGATGGGGTCTGTGCATTACAGTTCCCCGGAGCAGTCCAGGGGCGGTTACAGCGATGAGAAGAGTGATATCTATTCACTGGGTATTACGATGTACGAGATGCTTACGGGCAGGGTGCCCTTTGACGGCGATACTGCGGTAGCGGTGGCGATCCGTCATCTGCAGGAGGAGGTTCACGGGCCGAAGGAGCTTGTGCCGGAGGTGCCGTACAGTACGAATCAGATCGTGCTGAAATGTACCCAGAAAAGCCCGGACCGCCGGTATTCGAACATGGCGGAGCTGATCCGGGATCTGCGGGAGTCTCTCGTCAACCCCGAGGGGGATTTTGTGGCAGGCAAGACGGTGGATAATATATCGAAGACCATCATCATGTCCAAGGACGAGGTAAACCAGATCAATGCGGAGCAGCGCACAATGCCATCGTATGACGAATCTCTGGATGTGGGGGCGGCTGCACGGCTTCACGTGCAGGAAAGCGGGCCCAGCAAGAACCGCGCGTATCAGCCAGGGAGCTACTACCAGAAGAGCACGTATCAGGAGGTTCCGGTAAACCGGGGAGAAGGCCCTGATGCAAACCGCTGGGAGGACGATTTCGACGACGAGAACCGCAGCGCCCGGGATTACGATCCGTATTTTGATGCATATGACAACCCGGACGACTATGCGATCCATGAGGGTAACTACAAGCTGGAGGATGGTTTTGCGCCGAAGCCGGACAAGAAAAAGGATAAAGATCATGATATGGGACTGAATCCGCGGCTGGAGAAGGCAGTCACAGTGGGCGGCATCATTGTTGCCGTGATCATCGGCTGCGTTTTTCTGGTGCTTCTGGCTAACGCGTTCGGACTTTTGAATTTCAGGAAAAAGCCGAAGCAGACGGAAGCTGTAACGGAACAGAGCTCAGAGACAGAAGGTGTTAAGAGCGTTTCCGTGCCGGAGATCAGGGGAAAGTCGGAAAAAGAAGCGCAGGAGCTGTTGCAGAGCTTTGGAATCAAGGGGAAAAATGATGGCGAAGCAGCTTCCACAGGTGATTATCTGCCGGGACAGGTCTGCAGCCAGTCACCGGAGCCCGGGGAGATGGTGGAGCAGGGAAGCACCGTTGTCTACAAGGTAGTTGCCGGAGAAGAGGAGATCACGCTTAAGGATCTGAGCAATCAGGAACAGAGTCAGGCCCAGGCATTTTTGCTGACCCAGGGACTGAAATGCGAAATAGACACCTCGAGACAGAGCGATACGGTAGAGTACGGCCATGTCATTACGACGGAGCCTGCGGCCGGAGCAAAGGTGAAAGCCGGAGACACGGTGAAGCTGTTTGTCAGCCAGGCGCCTCAGACGGAGCCGGAATACGTCACCGTACGGGATCTGTATTATTATTCGAAGGAAGTGGCTACGGAGGCGCTGGAGCTTCAGGGCTTTGTGCCGGCGTATGATTATGAGCCGAACAATGAAGGCGTTCCGGAAGGCTGGGTCATCCGTTCCGAGCCGGCAGGCGGCGAAGAGGCGGCAAAGGGAAGTACGGTGACACTGATCATCAGTACAGGCCCCGGTGAGGTGACGAACAGTGATGGAAATATCACAGTTCAGAATGAGGGCTCAGGGACGTGGCAGTGCAATGCGTCGCTGGATTCGCCCACGGGCTTTAACGGACAGCCGGTGCGCATTACTTTGATGCAGAATGGAACAGAGACTACCGTGTTTGAAGGTACGACCTCGTTCCCGTACCGTTTGCAGGTGCAGGGAGCAGCCGGAGTGGCGGAAGGGACGGCATACGTATACCTCCTGGATCCTGCCAGCGGGGCAGTGACAAGTACCATTGAATATGCGGGAATCACGTTCAGCCAGGTGAACTGATTGCGATACTGAATTCAGACTATCTCAGAGTGGACGCCTCTACAGGTTCTTCTCTGAGATAGTCTGAATCTGTGTCGATGTTACAGATAGAGGATAGAATAAGTAAGTCAGGTGAATGGATGCAGGGAAAGATTATTAAGGGAGTCGGAGGATTTTATTACGTTCATGCGCAGGATGACAGCATTTATGAGTGCAGGGCAAAGGGAATCTTCCGGAAAGACAAAATCAAGCCGCTGGTCGGAGATAATGTCGAAATATCTGTTTTGGATGAGGAGAAGAAAGCGGGCAATGTGGACGCGATCCTGCCAAGGCGCAACGTGCTGATACGCCCGGCGGCCGCCAATGTGGATCAGGCTCTTGTGGTATTTGCCGTTGCGAGCCCGAAGCCGAATTTGAACCTCCTGGACCGTTTTCTGATATCCATGGAGCAGCAGGAGATCCCCGTGGTCATCTGTTTCAACAAGACAGACCTGACAAATCAGGAGGAGCTTCTGCGCCTCCAGAAGATCTATGACAGATGCGGCAGCCGTGTGCGCTTCGTGAGCGTGGAGCAACAGGCTGGCATCGACGAGCTTCAGGAGATACTGGAAGGGAAGACGACGATCGTGGCTGGCCCCTCCGGTGTGGGCAAATCTTCGCTGACGAATGTGCTTCAGTCCGAGGTACAGATGGAGGTGGGCGAAGTCAGCCGCAAGATAGATCGTGGAAAGCATACGACGAGGCATACGGAACTGATCGTTCTGCGCCATGGCACGTATTTTCTGGACACGCCTGGATTCAGTTCCCTTTATCTTCAGGGAATCGAGTACAATGAGCTGAAGGATTATTTCCCGGAATTTGTGCCGTACGAGCCGTATTGCCGTTTCCAGGGCTGCATGCATTTAAGCGAGCCGGACTGTGCGGTGACTGTCTCTTATACACATCTCCGAGCCCACGAGACGGAGCTACATC
>CAMTFT010000366.1 GCA_947071365.1 uncultured bacterium
CCCGACGGTACTTAGCGGGCGTATTTTGCCCGCTTACGTACCGCTTCGTGGAATTTTTAAGCGCAAGCGGTCTCTGGAGGAAATGCATACGGAATCCGCCGTCCTGTTAGAATTTTAAACGTAACTCCTTGGTGAAAATGCATACGAATGCCGCCGCCCTGAGAAAGAAACAACGTATCAGCCCGACATTTTTTAGCTTTCAGCCACCCCAGCCACTTGTACGAACCGCCTTTCTGTGGTAGGATAAGACTGTTGCAAAGAAGACAGCAGAAAAAATGCGAGAGGCAGAGTAATATAGTTATGGAAAGAATGACTGCATATCTGGATAATTCTGCCACGACACGGTGTACGGAAGCAGTGCGGGATGTCGTGGTGCGCACAATGATGGAGGACTACGGCAATCCATCCTCCAAACACATGAAAGGTGTGGAGGCGGAACGCTATCTGAAAGATGCCCGGGAGACGATCGCAAAGACGCTCAAGGTGAACGAAAAGGAAATTTATTTTACTTCGGGAGCTACAGAATCAAATAACTGGGCGCTAATCGGAACGGCGATGGCGAACCGCAGATCAGGTATGCATGTGATCACGACGGCGATTGAACATCCGGCGGTACTTATGCCTTTGCAGTATCTTGAGGAACAGGGATTTCGCGTGACGCATCTTCCAGTGGATGCGAGGGGGCATATCAGTTTGCAGGATCTGGAGGACGCGATCTGCGACGATACGATCCTCGTGTCAATGATGTATGTGAACAATGAGACGGGAGCGATAGAGCCGGTAGCCGAGGCTGCGAAGCTGATAAAAAGCCGCAATCCAAAGATATTTCTGCATGTGGATGCAGTGCAGGCATATGGAAAGCTGGAGATTTATCCGAAGAAGCTGGGTATAGATATGCTTTCCGTCAGCGCACACAAGATTCACGGCCCGAAGGGAATCGGATTTCTGTACGTGAATGAGAGGGTAAAGATCCATCCACTGCTTTTGGGAGGCGGACAGCAGAAGGGTATGCGCTCCGGTACGGATAATGTGCCGGGAGCGGCGGGACTGGCCCAGGCGGCAAAAGAAGCGTATGACCATCTGGAAGAGAATACGGTTCATCTCCTGAAGCTGAAAAAAAGGATGATGGATGGATTACAGGAGCTGTCTTTAAAGCTGGAGGAATCCGGGGATGCGAATACAGCTTCTAAAAAGGGTGGTAGCTGCAGTCCTGTGGTGATCCATTCGGAGGAAGGGGACAAAAGCGCGCCCCATATCGTAAGCGCAGCGTTTCCGGGCGTGCGCAGCGAGGTACTTTTACATGCCCTGGAAGAAAAGGGCATATACGTATCAGCCGGTTCAGCATGTTCGTCGAACAAAAAGCTGCCGGTAAGTGCGGTATTGAAGGAGCTGCATCTGCGGCCGGAGCTTTTGGAGTCTACGCTGCGTTTCAGTTTCAGCCGTTATACGACAGAGGAAGAGATCGAATATTGCCTGCAGGCGCTGGAAGAGCTGCTTCCCGTGCTGCGAAGGTATGCGAGACACTAGGGAAGGTAAAGCAGAGGGCAGCCAAAGAAAATGATGCTGTATGCAGATGTCAGGAAGAGACAGAAAAGGAATCAGAAGAATATGTTTAAAACGTTTTTGATTAAGTACGGTGAGATTGCAATTAAAGGAAAAAACCGTCATTTGTTCGAGGATGCGCTGGTACGCCAGATCGTCCACGCACTGCGCCCGGTGGATGGGGATTTTCATGTATACAAGGCCCAGGGGCGTATTTATATTGACTGCGAATCGGAGTATGATTTCGAAGAGACAGTGGATGCGCTGAAATGCGTGTTCGGTATTGTGGGGATCTGCCCCGTTATGAAGGTGGAGGATGAGGGACTGGAACAGCTCGGCAATGACGTGATCGAATTCCTGGAAAAGGTATACGATATTGGTCAGCAGACCTTCAAGGTAGTGACGAGGCGCGCCCGCAAGAGCTATCCGATCGAATCCATGGAGGTAAACAGTGAGCTGGGCGGACGGATTCTTGATGCGTTTCCGGGAATGCGTGTGGATGTGCATGAGCCGGAGATCACGCTTCATGTGGAGATCCGCGAAAAAATTTATATTTATTCGAAGATTATTCCGGGGCCGGGCGGTATGCCCGTGGGCACCAACGGAAAGGCAATGCTGCTGCTCTCCGGGGGGATCGACAGTCCGGTAGCGGGTTATATGATCTGCAAGAGGGGCGTAAAGCTGGATGCCACGTATTTTCATGCGCCGCCTTATACGAGTGAGCGGGCGAAACAGAAGGTTGTGGATCTGGCAAAGCAGGTGGCAAAATACGCGGGGCCGATCCATCTGCACGTTGTAAATTTCACGGATATTCAGTTGTACATCTACGATAAATGTCCGCACGATGAGCTGACTATCATTATGCGGCGCTACATGATGAAGATAGCGGAGCATTTTGCGAAGGAAGGCGGCTCACTGGCGCTTATCACCGGAGAGAGCATCGGACAGGTGGCGAGCCAGACCATGCAGAGCCTTGCCGCTACGAATGAGGTTTGCACCATGCCGGTATTCCGTCCGCTGATTGGATTTGACAAGCAGGAGATCGTGGACATTGCAGAAAAGATTGATACGTATGAGACGTCGATCCTGCCCTTTGAGGATTGCTGCACGATTTTTGTCGCAAAGCATCCTGTGACAAAGCCGAATCTGAATGCGATCAAACGGTCGGAGAAAAAGCTGGAAGAGAAGATAGACGAGCTGGTAAAGACGGCGATCGAGACGACGGAGACGATCCGAATCGAGTAAAGTGGGTATGTTGCCGGAGGCATTTATATCACAGGAAGGTGCGATGTATTTTCCTGTGATACAAAAAAGGCTGTCCCATGGACAGCCCTTCCGGTGCAATTGCAGGATGCTCCGCAGACTAGATAACGTATGCGGACAGCACGCTCATAATCTCATCGATATTGTCTTCTGCGTGGATGTTCAGGTCGATCGGCTTTGAAAGGTCGAGACTGAAAATACCCATGATGGATTTTGCATCAATCACATATCTTCCGGAAACAAGATCTAAATCATTGTTGACTTTTGTGATGTCATTTACGAAAGATTTTACTTTATCGATAGAATTTAAAGAAATATGAACTGTTTTCATCATGAATCGTCCTCCCAACGTGAT
>CAMTFT010000367.1 GCA_947071365.1 uncultured bacterium
AATATAATCCGCGTGATATGATATCAAAATAATAGATTCAGGAGTAAAATATTATGATTCGATTAGTAGTAAGTGATATGGACGGAACGATTTTAAGAAACGGCGCTCAGGAGCTTCCGCCGCGTATGGTGCCGATCATTCAGAGGCTTCACGATAAGGGAATCCTATTTGTCGCTGCAAGTGGCCGTCAGTATAACGGTCTGCAGCATCTGCTGGGGCCTGTCGCTTCGATCTGCGATTATATCTGTGAAAACGGGGCTATGGCCCTACATAACGGTGAGGTGATCTATAAGGCACTCTTCGATCACGACCTGGGGAATGCGCTTATGGAGGATATCTGGCGCCATAAGGACTGCGAAATACAGCTCTCCGCACCGGAGGCCGTATATATTCAGGCAAAGGATCCTTATTTCGCCTGGCACGTGAAAAATGTCCTGCGGAACATTACAATTGAAACGGATAACATATTTGAGACCGGCGCAGAATATATCAAGATCTCCGCATATGTCCACGGCAACCATACGCTGGAATACATGGAAGAATTCAGAGAAAAATGGGGAAAGCATTTCCTCCTCGCTTCTACCTGCGAACACTGGATAGACTTTATTCCCGATAATATCCATAAAGGAAGCGCTCTGAAAGCACTTCTTGACCATACAGGGATCCGGGCGGATGAGGTCATAAGCTTTGGCGATAATTACAACGATATCGAAATGCTGGCCGCTTCGGGGGACAGCTATGCAATCGCAGATGCGGTGCCTGAATTAAAGCAGATCGCCCATCATACGTGTGAGTCTGTGGAGGACGTGCTGGAGCAATTACTGGATGAAATGTAAAAAGCATCATAAAAAGTCTGGCTGGTGGAACAGCAAAAATCTCCTGTTCCACCAGCCTTTTCTTTCGTAAAATATGGTATGATGTTTATTTCACTGTCACTGTATAATTGATCGTGTTCAGCAGATTGCCTCCTGCCGCGTCATAGAAGGATACCTGGAAGGTAGTCTTACCCGGCATATTAAATGTGGCACTAAATGAACCGGATGCAGTAAACTCGCCCATATCAAAGGTAACCATTGACGGATCTGCATTTTCAATACATGCGTATGTAGCTGCTGTTCCGTCCATCATGATCTGTCCTGAAACAGTCATTCCCGCTGTAATGCCGGCTGACTGAGTCTTGTCTATGGCAAATCCGTACTCAGAGGTCTGAATGTTCCACAGGGAAGCATCTGTAACCGCCTCAGAATGTGATGCACCGTCTGTCGTCATGAACGCATCTTCTGTCAGAGTTACGTAATAGCTGGAAGACTGTGCCAGAGGATTGCTCAGATATACGACTGCCTTCGTTCCTGCGCCCCAGCCCTTTTCCAGAAGTTCTTCATCCGTCATCGGCATAACTGCTGCTTTCATCGTGTCGTTCAGGTTTACTGTCTCTACGATGGAGCCGTCTGCTGAATTGTTGACCGCCAGCATACCGGTGCCGGCTGTAATATCGCTTCTCTGGAAGTAAACTGTCAGCTCATTCTGCCCGGCTGCATAAACTGTATAACCATTGTCCGCTGATGTAGCCGGAGCAAATGTCATATCTGCTGCGGTGATCGGAGCTACTGCGTTCTCTTCCGGCATCTGTGTGTCGTCAGTCGGCTGTGTCTCCTCCGGTGTCAGAGTAATGGCTTCGCCGTTTTCGTCGATGCTGATATCACTGCTTTCGCCGCTCAGATCGATATATCCATCTACATTTTCATCAGGCGCTTCTGCGTTCATATCTGTATTTTCAGCAGGTATATCTACATTCACATCCACATTTTCAGCAGGTACGTCTGTATTTTCAACAGGTGCCTCCGCATTTATATCTGTGTTTTCAGCAGGTACTTCTGCATTTGGATCGCTGTAGGAATCTGTACTCACAATGTCGATCGAGCTGTTTGTCTCGGTCTGAGGAGCTGTTGTCTCCGGTGTCGTAATCGTAGAAGGATCTGTAGCATCGATGATTACGGCATCGCCGAGTGCGCTTTCGTTCGTCTGGTTCAGGATGCTGTCCGGTGCTACTGTTTCCGGTGTCTCTGTCTGTTCAGCCTGTTCTGCTGCGTCCTGTGCTGCATTTTCAGCGGCATTGTTCTCGTCTGCCTCCTGCTTTGCAGCCAGCTCATCCATATTGGCCTCTACCCTCTCCAGCGTCTCCTTCATCTGCTCGTAATCGTAATCCTGCTGTGCGATCTGGGTAAGCAGCTCTCTAAGGAGATCCCGATCCTCATCTGTCAGGGAAATATTCTGCTGATCAGCTACTTCATTGATGATAATATCAATATCGTTGTCGCTGACGACATCTCCCTGGATGACCTGCATCTTACTCTCATTTACGATTTCCGTAGCCTCGACCTGGCCGATATTGTTCGCAATCGTCGTCGTCGTGATCAGCTCCTGGGTAGCTACTTCCTTCTTTGCTGTATCCAGCGTAGCTCCAACGGCTGATTCATACGCCATCAGGATACCGGTCAGGGCACCCGTACCGGATACCTCGAAAGGTGCTGCTGCCAGCACATCACAGTTCACAACGCCTGATGTGGAAAGGGTGGATGCGATCATATTGCTGGTGACCCAGGAAAGATTCGCTGTCTTTACCTGAATACCGCCGCTGTTCGTCGGGCTGACAAGAGCACAACTGTATGTTCTCGTACCGATCTGCTCCAGGGGTACGTAGGAGCCAAGGTGATTTCTCTCGTCCTGATTTGTAATAGTAAGTGTCTGGATATTCTGGCCATTCACACCGAAATAATTCAGAATGGCATTCTTCTGCTGCGCATCCAGATCCGCGCCAAGTGTCAGAACCTTCTGCCCGTCAGCAAAAACGGAAGCGGAAGGAATCGCAGCCGCCAGGCAGATCGCACTGGTAAGTACTGCTAAAAACTTTCTTTTCATATACTCTCCTCGCTTTCTGAGATTTCTCTTTTCTTTGAGCCGCAGTCAATGTAATCACTGCGCCGCTCTTTAACGAGATTATAGCACTATCCCATTCGTAAAACAAGAAAACAAAACGGATGGAATTATTAACCTTTTCTTAAAGAAACAGGGAAACATTTGTTTGCTTTTTGAAACAGTCTGTGATCTGTCTCTTATACACATCTCCGAGCCCACGAGACGGAGCTACATC
>CAMTFT010000368.1 GCA_947071365.1 uncultured bacterium
TACACCTATTAAGTCGTCGGCAGCGTCAGATGTGTATAAGAGACAGAAACCATGCCCCCTTCGTATCTATCTGCCCGGCGTTTTTCATTTTGCCGATCTCAGCCGACATGGCGCTGCGCTCCACACCCAGATAGTCAGCCAGCGCCTGCCGGTCGTAGGGGATGACAAATTCCGGGCTTTTGTTTCGTTTGGCTTGTTCCAGAAGATATGCGGTCAGCTTCTCTTTTGTCGTTTTTTGCGACATATAGCGGATTTTCTGGTTCATAGCCAGATTTTTTTTGGCCATTTCCTGAAGCAGATTTTTCAACAGACGGATGTGAAAATGACAGGCGTTGGAACACGTTGTGATCAGGCGGCGGCAGTCTAAAAGCAGCACATGGCTGTCTTTCAGAGCGACAGCGCTTACCGGCATCGTGTCAAGTCCGGCGAAGGAAAATACCTCGGCGAACAGTTCTCCGGGCTCCAGGGCGGCCAGCACGCTTCTGTTTCCGTAATAATCCTCCCGGATGATCTGTATTTTGCCGGAGAGCACTATCCCTGTAAATCTGGCGGGAGCGCCTTCTAAAAAAACGGGTTCGCCCTTAAAAATTTCTGTTGTTTTCGCATCAAGGCATGTCAGCATATTTTCCAGATCCGAATCATTGATACCCTGAAATAAAGAACATTGGGATAAAATGTCAAAATATTTTTTCATAAAACACCTCCGATGTTGGAATTCCAACATACAAGCTGCGTTCAGTATAGTAGAATGAGCGTGTAAAGTCAAGGAGACGAGCTTCGTAGGAGGAAGAGGGAATGGAAAATAAAATGTTTTGTTTTCAGTGTGAGCAGACGGCGGGCTGCAGTGGTTGTGTGGGAAAAAGAGGCGTATGCGGAAAAAGTGCCGATATAGCGAATCTGCAGGATGAACTGACGGGAGCGCTGATCGGGCTTGCAAGAGCCAGTGAGGGCTGTAAGCTGACACCCGCCGCCCACCGGGTTATGATAGAGGGATTGTTTACGACGCTGACGAATGTAAATTTTAATGAAGAGACGATCCGGAAACAGATAGAGGCGGCTCGCAGGGAAAAAGCTGCGCTTCGTCCTGAATGTTTGGCCTGTGCTGCACCCTGTGGAGGAAAAGAAGAGTGTGATATGAGCAGGCTGTGGACCGATAATGAGGACATCCGTTCTCTTAAATCTCTGATTCTTTTCGGACTGAAGGGAGTGGCGGCATACGCTTATCATGCGCTTGTATTGGGATACTCGGATGATGAGGTGAACCGTTTCTTATATGAAGGGCTGTTTGCAGTGGGAGAAGACTGGGATATGGAGCAGCTTCTGCCTGTTGTGATGAAGGTCGGGGAAATAAACCTCAAGTGCATGGCGCTTCTGGACAGGGCCAACACAGAAACGTATGGAGATCCGGTTCCGACGGCTGTAACGCTGCGGGTGGAGAAAGGGCCGTTCATAGTCGTTTCGGGGCATGACCTGCGCGTACTTCAGTTATTGCTGGAACAGACGGCCGGGAAGGGAATCAATATTTATACGCACGGAGAAATGCTTCCGGCACATGCGTATCCCGGACTTAAAAAATATCCTCACCTGAAGGGGAATTTCGGAACGGCATGGCAGAATCAGCAGAAGGAATTTGCGGACATCCCGGCACCGGTGCTTTTTACTACAAACTGTCTGATGATGCCGAAGGAAAGCTACGCGGACCGCGTGTTTACGACGGAGGTAGTGTCCTATCCGGGTATGGTTCATATCGGAGAGGAAAAGGATTTTACACCTGTTATCAACAAGGCGCTTGAGCTTGGCGGCTTTGATATGGACATGGAGTTTACAGGAATCAACGGCGGTAAAGAGGTGGTCACCGGGTTTGGTCGTAATGCGGTGCTGTCTGTGGCGGATACTGTCGTTGATGCGGTGAAGACAGGGGCATTAAAGCATATTTTCCTTGTGGGAGGCTGTGACGGCGCCCGTCCGGGACGGAATTATTATACGGAATTTGTGAAGCAGACACCAGAGGATACGGCAGTGCTCACGCTTGCCTGCGGAAAGTTCCGGTTTAATGATCTGGATCTGGGAACCATCGGTGGATTGCCGAGAATCATGGACATGGGACAGTGCAACGATGCCTACAGTGCGATCAGGGTGGCCTCTGCCCTGGCGGAAGCCTTTGGCTGCGGTATCAATGAGCTGCCGCTTACGCTGGTGCTGTCATGGTATGAACAGAAGGCTGTGTGCATTCTGCTGACTCTGCTGCATTTAGGCATGAAGAATATTTATCTCGGGCCGACGCTGCCGGCGTTTCTGTCCCCGAATGTGCTGGATTTCCTGGTGAAAAATTTCGAAATCCATCCGATTTCAACGCCGGAGAGGGATTTGGCGGAGATTTTGGGATAAACTATAGTTTATGCCAGGAGGATTTGGCAGAGGTTTTGGGATAAACTATAGTTTGGACAGATATCAGGAGGTGCAGAATTGTATAAGAATATTGAGAAGCAGGTAAGTCTTCGGCTGAAAAATCAGGTGGATTATCAGAAAGGGCAGATAGTCAGCAAAACGCTGGTACAGAATCCGGCTATGAGTATGACACTTTTTTCTTTCGATAAGGGGGAAGAGATTTCCACCCATGCTTCCGGGGGAGATGCGATGGTGACGGTGCTGGACGGCAAGGGAAGATTTACGGTAGGTGGAGAGGAGTTTGTTTTGGGAGAAGGAGAAACACTAATCATGCCGAAGGATGTACCCCACGCAGTGTACGGGGAAGAACAGTTCAAGATGCTGCTGACTGTCTCTTTTTAGGTGGGCGGTCTGCAAAGCATTGATTGAGACTAAACGAAAAATATATCCAGCTTTAGCAGCTTCCTAACAGCCATCTGAAATATTAAGACTTCACAAGTAAAAATAACTGTCAATTTCCTGTTTGTAGAATAAGAAAAATTGGTCTTTGAGGAAGATGGTAATGGAATATGCTAGGGAAGAAGAATAAAATTTTGCGTAGTTAAGAAAGGAAAGGCAGAGCTATGTGGGAATGTCCAAAGTGCGGGTGTACATTCAAAAAACGAATCAGGATCACTATTGCGGTCCAATCTTTTCTTTGATAAGCATATGGATGCGGTGCCCACAGTTGGATGG
>CAMTFT010000369.1 GCA_947071365.1 uncultured bacterium
GAACATATGAGAAACAGACTGATAACGGCATTATTGATTTTGCTATCGTTTGCAGGCATCGCGGTGTCTGTGCTTTTTCTGCGCCGTGAGCAGGAGGAAGCGCTGGAGAGGCAGCAGAAGGTGAGCAAGCTGGCAGCGGATCTGCAGCCGATCAATGAGAAGCGAAAAGAGTGGCAGAATAAGGATAAGGAATGGCAGGCGAAGCTGGCGGAGAAGAAGCAGGGGAAATCCTGCATTTTGTTGAGCTTCGATAATATGAGCTCGGAAATGTATGAGACGATATACGATATGGTGGATCAATATGGATTTCGGGCTACATTTGCGCTTCGAAACGGGATGGTGCCGTCCTGGAAAGAGGGGCTTCTTAATAAGGAAGAGATGAAGGAGATGCTTCGCAGCGGATGGGAGTACGCGTTGTCAATTGGCGATGAGCCAGTGCCGACACGGAAGGATAAAAAAGGTCATTCTGTATATGAGGAAGAGGAAACGGAGTCGGAGAGTGAGACGGAGGAGGATTCACCGAACTTTTTGGAGCAGGTGGACAGTGCTCTTGCGTCGATTTCAAAGGCGAAGGAAGAGCTCCCAGTCACGCTTTTCTGTACAAAGGAGCAGTTTGAGGAGGCATCGGGGACTGCGATCGCAGCGAAAGGATTTTCGATGGTGCAGGTGTTGGATTCGGACGCGTTTCCGGTGATTGCGGAGAAGGGCGAATCGCTGTGGCGAATTGATTGTGGTCTGTACAATCAGAAGGATACTGATTTCGAGGAAGCTCTGGAACAGGCGATTCAGAATAAAGAGTCTATGGCAATCTCCATTAATGAAGTGCTGAAGATCTCCAGAAATGCGGATTATGACCTCAGCCTGGTAAAATTCAGTTCTCTTCTAAACTATCTGAAAGGGATGGAAGAACAGGGGCAGGTTAACATTCTTACGTACTCTGAATTTTATCAGTATGAGGAGCAGCTTGCAGAAGAGTACGAAGCGCTTGTGAAGGAGTACGTAGCGTTCAGGCGGGAGATGAATGATGATATAGCTTCGCTCGACGCGCAGGAGCGGCAGGTAGTGGAAGAGGCAAGAAGTACGGAGATGGAAGAACCGCAGATATCAGATGAGACGGAGAGTGCAGCGAAGTCAGATCAGCGGCCGGCGGATGAGACAAAGAGTACAGCGAAGTCAGGTCAGCAGGCTTCAGATGAGACAGAGAGCACTGAAATGCAGGAGCGAACGCCATGACAGGGATTACAGATATTCATTGCCACATACTTCCGGGCGTGGACGACGGAGCTTCCGATATGGAGAACGCCCTGCAGATGCTTCGTATGGAATATCAGCAGGGTGTGCGAAGGCTGGTTCTTACCCCGCATTTTCGCAGGGAATATTTTGAGAGTTCCCGTGAGGTGGTAAAAGAACGTTTCCAGGAGCTGTGCGCTTTGGTGAAAGCGCAGAAGCTCGATTTGGAACTGTATCTGGGATGCGAATTTTACAGGCGAAGTGATATGTTTAAGTTGATACAGGATGAACGAGCATACCGGATGGCAGAAACGGATTATATTTTGATGGAATTTTCGCCGGCGGATACGCCGGAGGTGATAAAAAGGTATGTCACGGAGGCGCTGATTCGCGGACTGAGGCCGGTCATTGCACATGTGGAGCGGTATCCGGCGCTGCGGGATATTCGGCTTGTACGGTTTCTGGCGGATTCCGGGGCGTATATGCAGGTAAATGCCGGAGCGATCCTCGGAAAAGAAGGGTGGAGCAGTAGCCGGTTTTGCAAAAAGCTTCTGAAGGCGGAGCTTGTGCATCTGATCGGAAGTGATGCGCATGACGTGAGATGGCGGAGGCCGCATATGGCGCAGTGCGCGTCGTATCTGGAACGGAAACTCGGGACGGATCGGGCAAAGCAGTTGCTGGTCGATAATCCGGGCAGAATGATCATGAATGAATATATATGATATAGAAATTGCGGAGATACAAAATGCACAGTGCGCGTCGTATCTGGAACGGAAATTCGGAGAAGATCGCGCAAAGCAGTTGCTGGTCGATAATCCGAGCAGGATAATTGCGAACGAATATTTATGATACAGAAATTACGGAGGCATGAAGGGCGCAGTGATTCGCCCGGGATTTTTACCTCAATATGATATATAGGAGTAGAAAGTATGGAACGGGTACAGCAGAAAAATGATATGAACAGGCCGCAAGCCAATGGAATTGACATGATGCAGATCGCAGGCATTCTTTTGCGGCATTTCTGGATCATCGTATTTTCCGGTGTTCTGGTGGGAATGGGCGCGCTGATCTTTACAAAGCTGACGACGACGCCAACGTATACGTCGAGTACGAAAATGTACGTGCTGAGCAGGGGACAGAGCGCTTCAGATGTGACGAGCAGCGACCTGCAGCTCAGTGCAGTTCTGGCCAGTGATTATGCGCAGTTGATCAAAGACAGAACGGTGACGGAGAGCGTGATAGCAGAGCTGGGACTTTCCATGAATTCGGCGGCTCTGGCGTCAAAAATTTCTGTGGACATGCCGGGGCAGGGGCGTATTATTACGATCAGCGTGACGGATACGGATCCATACATGGCGGCGAAGCTTGCCACCACGGTAAGGGATACGGCGGCGACGCACATTAAAGAGGTTATGGATTCGGAAGCGGTAAATGTCGTAGAGGAAGCCAACATTCCGGAGGGGCAGACGATGTTCAATTATAAGAAGAATGGTCTGGCCGGTATTGTTCTGGGGATGGCTGTTGCCATCGGAATCATTATGCTGCAGTACATGATGAATGATACAATTAAAAATGCGGAGGATGTCGAGCGGTATCTGGGTCTGAGCCTGCTGGGGTCAATACCGATCATGGAAAATGAGCGCAGGAAAAAGAAGCGTAAAAAATAGCGCGCGAAGGAGGAATAAGTCATGGCAAAGGTAAGTGCAAAGGTTGACAGACTGAGCTATGAATGCGATGAAGCATATAAGGCATTTCGCACGAATCTGCAGTTTTGCGGAGAGGACAAGAAAGCAATCGTGCTGACAAGCTGTACGCCGGATGAAGGAAAAAGTACAGTCGTGCTGCTGTCTCTTATACACATCTCCGAGCCCACGAGACGGAGCTACATCT
>CAMTFT010000370.1 GCA_947071365.1 uncultured bacterium
GATGTAGCTCCGTCTCGTGGGCTCGGAGATGTGTATAAGAGACAGTTTCAGAACCATTTGAGGGGAGAACTTGTATGAACAAAAAGAAAAGCAGAATGCTCTTGCCACTGTTTGGGCTGCTGCTGCTCATAGTCGGAGCTGCCGCGGCAGGATATCCGTTTGTGAGGAGCCAGATTCTGGAATATCAGGCGCGGGGGGAGATTTCGAATTATGAAAAGGCGGTGGAAAATGAGTCGCCGGAGCAGCTTGGCGGGATGCTGGAGCAGGCAAAGCAATATAATGAAGCGCTGCAGAGGGGCGATGCCGTATCATCAGCCGCTTATGACGATCTGCTTGCGGTGACGGATGCCATCGGATATCTGGAGATTCCGAAGCTTGGTATTTACCTTCCGATTTACCACGGTCTGGAGGATGAGGTGCTGCAGAAAGGAATCGGGCACATTCCGAGTACGTCTCTTCCGGTGGGAGGTCCTTCAACACATTGCGTTCTTTCCGGGCACAGCGGACTTCCGGCTGCGAGAATTTTGACGGAGCTGGACCGGCTTGACGAGGGAGACCGTTTTTATCTGCATGTGCTGGATCAGACACTGGCGTATGCGGTGGATCAAATTTCAGTAGTGCTGCCGGACGATACCTCCATGATCCAGATCGAGGAGGGAAAGGATTATGTGACGCTGCTGACTTGTACGCCGTACGGAATCAACACGCACCGGCTTCTGGTGCGCGGCGAGCGTACAGAGTATATACGGGAGGATCAGGCTATCGCTGTCCATTCGCGTAGTAAAGAAGAAGCAGAACAGGAAAAACCGGAACTTTCCTGGCAGCTTGTGCTGTGGGGTATTTCGCTTGGCGCAGGCGCAGCTATACTGGCTGCAGGGGTATGGGTGCTGATTTCCGGAACGCAAAAAAAGAACGGGAAAGAAGAGGAGTGAGGGAATGATAAAGAGGGCAAAAAACAGAAACGCGATCCTGCTGGGCCTCTCCATGCTGGCCGCCGCCGTACTGCCGCAGAGCGCAGTCCGGGTACACGCAGAAAGCCAAAATCAGAATGCGGTTCAGAGCCAGACTGCCGGCTCAATCGAACTGCAGCTTCCGCAGGAGGCGGCCGGAGCGCAGATATCACTGTATCAGGTGGCGCTGCTTTCGAATGACGGGTATACGACATGCGGATCGTTTGAAGGCTGCGGATTTGAGATTGCGGATCTGAATGATAATATAGCTGCGCAGGAAGCTGCAAAGCAGCTTGCAGCGTACGCGAAAACAAATGAGACAGAAGGACAGGAAAAGACGGCAGGGGAAGACGGCTTGATCCGTTTTGAGGATTTGGCTCCGGCGCTTTATCTGACTGCGCAGACAGGCGGTGAGGAGAAAGCAGAGATACAGCCTGCGCTGATTCCGGTTCCGCATATGGTGGACGGAACAGAGGTCTACAGCGCGGTGATCTCGCCAAAGTATTCGATACCAGGTGGGGCTGTGATCGTCAATAAAACGGATGAAAACGGCAATGCTTTAGGACAGGCATATTTTGTCCTGCAAAGTAAGGTGTACTCAGATTCCGGCATTCCGGAGGGGGTACAGACTGGTTCGGATGAAAGGGGAAGCTTCTATTGGAAGGAGTTTAAGGCAGATCTGGTCACGAATGACAGAGGGCAGCTTACAGTCAGCGACCTGCCGATGGGAGACTATCGGTTCATAGAGGTGAAATCTCCGGCAGGTTATGTTCTGTCTTCGAAACTGCAGGAATTTACGGTCAGCGAAGCAGGAACAGTGAAAGAGATTTCCGGCGTATACCTTCCGGAGTCCGGTGCGGTGCAGGAACTGACTGTTGTGAACAACCGGACAATGCTTCTTATCAATAAGGTAGATGAGGAGGGAAAACCGGTCAACGGTGCAAAGCTGGCGATTCGGAATGCGGACGGCTCTGCGATTCGTAATGCAGCGGGAAAGGAAATGTATTCTTTCACGACTACCGGACAGCCATATGAAATAAAAGGACTTCCGGCAGGAGAATATACCGTCCGTGAGCTGGAGGCTCCGGACGGCTATAAAACAGCACAGGATGTCCGCGTAACGCTGAGCGATGCCGAAGGAGCGGTCAATGAAGTGACGATGGTGGATGAGCGGCAGGAAGAGGGCAAGACAAGTCTGACTGTGACGAAATCGGTCGTAGATCTGAACGAAAAATATCTGTATGTGCAAAACAGTATCTTTTATGTAGCACTTTTTGAGGATAAAGAACGCACACAGCGTGTTACAGATGTAAAGGCTCTTCATTTTCAGGACAGCTTCCGCGAGTCTGTTACCTTTGATGATCTTGATACAGGAAAAACATATTATGTCGGAGAGACAGATGAGGCAGGAACGTATCTGACAAGCGGTTACGTGGAGGGGTGCGTTTTTGAAGCAGACTTCCCGCGGGGGTACGAAGTCACTCCTGGTCAGAAACAGAGCCAGAACACATTGGAGTTCAGGAATATCTTCCATGACATTCCGCACAACTATTATTACAATGGTGAGATTACAGTCACAAAGAAGGTAATGAAGGGGGACGAGCTGTTCGATTCGAAGGAGATCTACTATGCTGCTGTCTTTGAGGACAGGGAGCTCACACAGATACACGGCGATGTAATCACCCTTGATATGGATGGGGCAAGCGAGCTGAGTGTGACAGTTCCGGTGCAGATCAGAGCAGACGGTGATCCGGAAGTCACCTATTATATAGCAGAGACAGACAGAGACGGACACGTACTGAGCAGTTCAGAAACCGCCTTTGAGATATCCATTGACCATCCCAGCGTAACGCTGAGCGCAGAGCAAAACACAGCGGACGTAACGATTACAAACACGTATCCGGACAGAACGGATACGCCTGGTGCACCGAACACACCCGGAGGAACATCTTCGGGAGGTTCCGGAGGAAACGGCGGAACGCCGGTAAGAACGGGAGATACAGCACCGCTTATGCTGTATCTGATCCTGATGATTCTGTCAGGAACGGCAGTCATCGCAGTATTCCTTCGCCGAAGACGGGAAAGATAAAGTAACCGGTGTATGCTCAAAATGGAAAGGACATTGTAAAGGATAAGTTGGGCAGCGCAGATCGGAAAGAGAATAACAA
>CAMTFT010000371.1 GCA_947071365.1 uncultured bacterium
AGATGTGTATAAGAGACAGGCCATACCCCGAGAACATTTCTATTTTACTAGAAATGTCGCCTGTTGTAAAGTATAAATTGCAATACAAGATAATTTTCTGCAAATCAGAACAGCTTCTCCGGATAAACTCCCTTCGCCACCAGCTCTGCAAAGGCTTCCTTCACGTACGGAACATCCTCCTGGAAGGTCACTCCGAACCATTTGTCCCCGGAAGGAAGAACGGTCAGATCTACTCTCTTCTCTTTGATCAGGCCATCCACGATCGTCGGAAGAAGGTATTCGCCAGTCAGTGCGTTCTCACCGAGGCCGGAAAGAAATCTTCTGAATCCCGTTTCCAGCTCATCCATGAAGTCCGGCGTGAAGCCCCAGAAATTCATGGATACGAGGCTCTCCGCATCCAGCGTGACCGTGGAACCGTCTGCCATGAAGGCGGCTGCACCCTGCTGTGTTTTGATGATATTCTTTGTCTCTCTGATCTCTGACAGCTCTCCGTTCTCTGACAGTCGGCAGATTCCTCTCGTCACACCGCCGTGCTCGGAGAGCGTATTTTTCAACACGAAGCCAGCCATGCAGAAATTGAATATATCACTCTTCTTATCTCCGGCCTTCTCCAGATAATCATGCACCTTCCGAAATGCGTCCTTGCCGTAATAATCGTCGGCGTTGATAACTGCAAAGGGCTCCTTTACGATGTCCTTGCATGCCAGGATCGCCTGCCCCGTTCCCCAGGGCTTTTCCCGTCCCTGCGGAACCTCAAAGCCTTCCGGCAGATCCTCCATCTCCTGAAAGGCATATTCTACCGGTATCTTTTCGGCGATCCTGTCACCGATTACCTGACGAAAATCCTCAAACATGCTTTTCCGAATGACGAAAACGACTTTGTTAAACCCGGCTTCCATCGCATCGTAGATGGAATAGTCCATGATGATCTCCCCGGACGGGCCAAAGGATGTGAGCTGCTTTACCCCGCCTCCTCCAAAACGGCTGCCGATACCGGCAGCCATAATGACCAGTGTTGTACTCTTCATTATAATCTCCCTGTACTTTATTTTACCGATTGACGAATGACAACCGCCATTTGTCTTCTCTTTATGAAGGTATCATATCATAGCAGATGCAAAAAAGCCACCTCTATTTTTCCATTGTTTCAGTAGTCACATAATCCTTCGGTGTAATGATGATATTCTCGCCGGAAATTTCCGTCTTTCTCTTTACGACATCCTCTATCTGCGCCCTCTGGGCCTCGCTCAGCTCGGCCTCATTTACGACGACGTCACAGCTTCCGTCCGTTATGCTCACCACACATCCGGCAAAGCCCTTGGACTCCAGCAAAAGCTCGGCTGCCGCTTCTTTTTCTGCGATCTGTGTCATTTCTGTCATCGTCGAAACGGCGTTCTGTTTCTGATCCTCCGCAATATTTGCGTTGTTGATGATCTCCAGCAGCGTTTCCTTGCTCTTGGCCCTTATCTGTTCGCGGTTCAGCTTTGCGGCTGCCAGGACATTATCCCCGGCGGAGGAGCTCGCCAGAACAGCCTCTCCCACATTACTCTGCTGCACCTCGTCCCCCTCCAGAGACGCCTCCTGTGTTCCGTCTCCGTCCAGGCTCAGAATGTCTGAATAAGTTTCAGCGTATGTATCCCCGGATGCACTGGAAATGCTGTCATCCGTATGCAGGAGTGTACTGTCGTCAGAGCTTACCGTGTCCGTCCTTTCACCCAGAATTTTCCCTGAGTAGTTCAGATACCCGGCAATCGCAATCATGATTGCCAGCGTTGTAATGATGATTTGGTTTTTCTTAAAAATACGTTTCACAAAATCCTCCTCATTTCATCTTCATTACTTTGATTTTATGCGCCGGTACTCCGAATAATGCCATTACTGCTTCAGTTATCTCAGAAGCTACAGAGCTGTTGCCCGCTCCCTGGGCGATCACCAGCACACCATCAATTTCCGGTTTCAGCTTTTCCGTCACGTAAGGAGTTTCATTGCCGTGCATATCCTTTTCAACGACCGTACTCTCACTGCTGTTTATCTCACTGGAGCTTGCCGCACTTCCCTCTTCCCCGTTTTCCTCCTTTCTCTGCGACTGCTCCACATCTTTCTCCACAATACTCCTGCCCTCCGATTTCAGCGTCAGCATGACCTCTGTCCGGCCGATCCCCTCCACCTGCCCCAGAATATTTTTCAGTTTTCTTTCCAGTATTTCGCTCTCCGAACAATATGATTCAGCTTCTTCCGTTTCCTCCTGCCTGCTGCCCGCCGCCGTATCCGTTCCCTGATCCGCGGGCAATGCAATCACCAGAAGGAGGACGCCTGCCAGAAGTATCATCAGTATCTGATCCCTTTTCAAATCCTTTATTTTATCGATCCACTGCTTCACCTGGTTTCCGCCGCCTTCCTTATCCTGATATTCCTTTTTTCCACCATATATAACCCGGAGAGCTCATTTTTCAGAGATTCGAAACAGCGCTCTTCTCCGTCTGCCTCTGCCAGAATATCCACCTTCTCCAGAGAATACTCATCATCCTCGGAAAATTTCAGCTCCAGCTCCGCCACCGTCACGCCGCAGGATACCGCCATATCCCGAACCTGCCGGTATATCTCCCCCTGATACGCTTCCGCGATCCGGCTGTTCTTCAGCTCCTCCATTCCGGCAATCGAAGTCTCCATATCGTAGTAATCCTCTTTTAGAAATTCAAGCTGCAGCAACCGTTCAAACTCTCCCTCCCCGGTAAAAAGGTTCATCACCGGGCGTATTGCCATCAGGAAAAAGAGAAGCCCTGCATAAAACCGGACGTATTTCGTAAATTTCCCGCCCGGGAGAAGATGCATCAGGATCGTTATGACGCACATGCTTCCCGTCAGTGTCTTCAGCCATTGCTCCATCCCCTATCCCCCCTTCACGGAAGATGTAATCATAGCGATCGAAATGATAAAGACTGATACGCTCATCACCAGTATTTTCAGCAGAAGCACGGCCCCCCTGGAAATACTCTCAATGCCCTCGACCATCCGTTTCTCACTGACTGGCTGTATCACGGCACAGAGAAACCGGAAGATCAGGATACACCTGTCTCTTATACACATCTGACGCTGCCGACGACTTAATAGGTGTA
>CAMTFT010000372.1 GCA_947071365.1 uncultured bacterium
GCGATCCGGACAAGATCCGAGAAATGAGTCGGCTTCGTATCGATCAGCATCTGCATGGCAAATTCCGTACCGAATTCAGGAATACCAAGTGACCCCAGCGGAACCCCTCCGAAATCCTCTGGTGTGATTCCCAGGGCTTCCGTACTGGAGAACAGGGACATGACGCCCTTGTCATCCAGCGGTATCTTTTTCGCGTCAATGCCGGTCAGATCCTCCAGCATACGAATCATCGTCGGATCATCGTGTCCCAGTATATCAAGCTTCAAAAGGTTGTGGTCGATAGAGTGATAATCAAAATGCGTCGTGACGATATCCGTCGTCATATCATTCGCCGGATGCTGGATCGGCGTAAAGGAGTAGATCTCCTCCCCCAGCGGAAGAACGATGATACCGCCCGGATGCTGCCCCGTAGTCCTTCGCACGCCGACACACCCCTGTACGATACGGTCGATCTCACAGTTCCGCTTGCGCTGTTCCCTCTCCTCATAATATTTCTTTACGTATCCGAAAGCAGTCTTGTCCGCCAGTGTACCGATGGTTCCGGCCCGGAAAGTCTGTCCGGCCCCGAAAATAACCTCCGTGTACTTGTGCGCCTTACTCTGATACTCTCCGGAAAAGTTCAGGTCGATATCCGGTTCTTTGTTTCCCTTAAATCCGAGGAACGTCTCAAAGGGAATATCAAAGCCTTCCTTTTTCAGCCGCGTCCCGCATTTCGGGCAATCCTTATCCGGCATATCGCAGCCTGCCATTCCGGCATACGCTTTTACTTCCTCCGAATCAAAATCGCTGTAATGACAGTTCGGGCAGTAATAATGTGGGCTGAGAGGATTTACCTCCGTAATACCGGACATCGTAGCCACAAAGGAGGAACCGACGGAGCCACGGGAACCCACCAGATACCCATCCGCATTTGATTTCCACACCAGTTTCTGTGCGATAATATACATCACGGCAAATCCGTTGGAAATAATGGAATTCAGTTCACGCTCCAACCGCTCAGAAACCACCTCCGGCAGCTCCTCTCCGTAAATCTCATGGGCCTTTTCATAACAGAGATTCCGAAGGATCTGGTCGGAATTTTCAATGATCGGCGGACACTTATCCGGCCTTACCGGGGATATCCGCTCGCACATATTTGCAATCTTTATCGTATTGTCAATGACCACCTCGTGAGCCTTCTCCTCGCCAAGGTACTCAAACTCCTTCAGCATTTCTTCCGTGGTGCGAAGATAAAGCGGCGCCTGATCATCCGCATCCTTAAATCCCTTACTTGCCATGATGATCCTGCGGTACACCTCATCCTGCGGGTCAAGAAAATGCACGTCGCAGGTAGCTACCACAGGCTTCCCAAACCGCTCTCCCAGCTCCACGATGCGCCTGTTCAGTTCAATCAGGTCCTCCACGCTCTTGCGGTCCTCATGCTCTTCTCTTGTCATGAACATATTGTTGCCCAATGGCTGGATCTCCAGATAATCATAGAAATTCACAAGCTTTGCGATCTCCTGCTCCGGGCTTCCCCGCAGCAGCGCCTGATACAGCTCTCCCGCCTCACAGGCAGAGCCGAGGATCAATCCCTCCCTGTATTTTTGCAACACGCTTTTCGGCACTCTTGGCCTGCGGTTATAATATTGCAGATGCGACCAGGAAACGAGGCGGTAGAGATTCACGCGGCCCACGTCATTCTTCGCAAGTATGATCGCATGGTACGTCGGAAGCTTTTTGATCTGGTTCTCCGACGCTTTTCCCATCGCATTCAGCTCATCCAGCGTCTCCACACCCTGCTTTCGCAGCATATCCAGAAATTTCACAAAAATCTCCGCCGTACACGCTGCATCATCCACAGCCCTGTGATGGTTCTCCAGAGACACTCCCAGCGCCTTCGCCACCGTATCCAGCTTAAAACGGTTCAGATTCGGAAGAAGCACCCTGGCCATTGCCACAGTATCCACCACTGTCTTGTCACACACAAGTCCCTGCCTCCGACAATTTGCGTCAATAAAGCTCATATCAAAGGAAGCGTTATGCGCCACCATGATACACCCTTCACTAAACTGCATGAATTCCGGCAGGATTTTTTCTATTACAGGTGCATCCAGCACCATATTGTCATTGATACCCGTCAGCTCTTCTATCCGGAAGGGAATCGGCACCTGGGGATTGACGAAGGTACTGAACCGGTCCGTGATCCTGCCTTCCTCCACCTTGACGGCGCCTATCTCAATGATCCTGTTCTGCTCCGGTGAAAAGCCGGTGGTCTCCAGATCGAACACCACAAATTTTTCCCGGGTGGTCTGTCCCTTTGTGTTCGTTGCGATCTCCTTCAGGTCATCCACCAGATACGCCTCCATACCGTAAATGACCTTGAAACTGCCGTCCCCCGGGATCGCATGGTTCGCATCCGGAAAGGCCTGTACTGCGCCGTGATCCGTGATCGCGATGGCAGGATGGCCCCACTCGATGGCTCTTTTGATGATATCCTTCACATCGGAAACACCATCCATATCGCTCATCTTCGTATGACAATGCAGCTCCACGCGCTTCTGTGCGTACGTATCCACACGTTTTTCCCTGAAATCCGCGATCTTCTTGATTCCCCTGATATTTCCAATCGTAAGCTGGCTGTCAAAGCGGTCAATCGTCGTCACACCGTTCAGCATCAGAAAAGCGCCGGACTTGATAGAGCCCGACAGCTCCGCAGCCTGCTCATTCGTCGTGAACAGCTTGATTCCAATAGAATCCGTAAAGTCTGTAATGCTGAAAATGAACAGCGTTTTTTCGTTTCTCAGCTCCCGCAGTTCCACGGAAAGCACCTGCCCCCGGACGATCACGCCGCCGATCTCGCCCGTAATGGATTCAATCGTAATCACTTCTCCATCAAAATCTCTGCCATATACCACATCAGGATTGTCCGAGCGGCGACCGCCAAAGCGGTCTCCCGACTGGTAGAAACTCTTTTTCTTCGGAGTCTCCTTCGCATCACCCTGCTTTGAGAACTGCTTCTTCTCCTCCGGCTGTTTTTTCGCCGGTTTTGATGCCGAATCCGTTCCCGCTTCTTCCCTGCTCCGGCTCTGTCTCTTATACACATCTGACGCTGCCGACGACTTAATAGGTGTA
>CAMTFT010000373.1 GCA_947071365.1 uncultured bacterium
GTTCCATACAGCACAGTCGTATTGTCCTCCTGGCCGTAGTAAGTCCAGCTTGCCGTCATCGTTCCGATGGCTCCGCCCGCCATTTTGTAGATGCAGATGGCATTGTCATCCACTCCGATCAGACTGCCCGAAGCATCCTTTTTATCCAGTGTCGTGAGGACAGCTTGTGTCTGGGCAACCGTATCCCCCAGAATATACTGGATCAGGTCTGTCTTATGGATTCCCAAATCCGCCATGGCTCCCATGGCTGCCTTTTTCTTATCAAAGAACCAGACGTTCTTTCCCGGATCAATGCTCCAGGTCTCCGGGCCGCCGTGCCCAAACGTCGTACGGAAAGTCAGTACGCGCCCGATAGCGCCCTCCGCCACCAGTTCCTTCGCCTTTTTGTGAGCCTTTGCCAGCCGCTGGTTCTGTCCGATCATCAGATACTTTCCTGTTTCCCGGGCTGTGCGCACCATCTCCTCACACTCTTCCAGCGTGATCGCCATCGGCTTTTCACACAGTACATGCTTTCCGGCCCGCAGCGCCGCTATGCTGATCTCAGCGTGGGCGCTGTTTGCCACGCAGACACTGACCGCATCGATGGCCGGATCTGCCAGCAATTCCTCATAGGAGCCGTACGCCTTACAGTGATGCTCTTTCGCCAGCTCCTGCATTCTCTCCTGATTCATGTCAAACAGGCCGTAAAGCTCTGCCTCCGGATTCATCTCATACTCCGGAATATGGCGAACCTGCGCAATTTTCCCGCATCCGATCACTCCAACTTTTATACTCATTCTCCTTCTCCTTTCCGAAATCCTTTATCCCAAATCAGTGTTTATTCAGGCCCGCTTTTTCATTGATACGAGTCTTGCCTTGATGACCGGACCAACTGTCTGAATAAAAATAACCGCAATCAGTACGATTCCCTGGAATGTATCCTGAATATCCGTACTCAGCGCCGGGATACTTACGATGATAAAATTGATCGTCGTGTACGACAGTGCGCCAAAAAATACACCCAGCAGCTTACCGCGGCCTCCCGACATGTTCACGCCGCCCAATACCACCGCTGCGATCGCATACATTTCATACGACACACCGGAGGAAGCCGGCGTCACATTTCCGATCTTACATGCCTGAATAAAGCTGGATACGCCCACCAGCAATCCTGTCAGTACAAAGACGGATACCTTGACCATATCCACATTGATGCCCGCCAGACGCGATGTCTTCTCATTGCTTCCCACCGCATAGACGCTCTTGCCGTATTTTGTCTTCCCCATCATGAAAATAAAGAAGATCGTAATCGCGACGAACAGGAACGTGATGTACGGAATTTTGATGATGCCCAGCTTCAGGCTGCCCGTACCGAACTTCATTCTCATAAAATCATAGGAAGAAAATTCGCTTATCATGGAAAACTGGCTGCTGGAAGAACCCGTCAGTGCCGGGTCAATGGAACGCACGAAGGACAGTGTCAGTGAGCGGTAGATCAGCATCGTTCCGAGTGTCACGATAAAGGGCGGCATCTTCGCCAGACCTACCAGCAGTCCATTGATCAGACCGCAGACAAATCCTGACCCCAGCGCTGCCAGGATCATCAGAAATACGTTGCCCTTGCTGGCATTGTAGGTCAGAATCGTTACTCCCGTACAGAGAACCAGCGCAGAACCTACCGACAGATCGATCTGGCCCGTGATGATGACCAGCGCCATGCCAAGCGCGATGGTTCCCACGATGACCGTATTCTGACTGGAAAGAATTGCCGAAATATGGCCGCTGTTGAACGCGTTTCCATTCATGTTGATCGTGATCGCATACAGAATCAGGATGATAATAAACACAAATATGTAACTGTATTTTGACCAGCATCTTGCCAGCGTCTTTCCGAAATTATTTTTTTCCTTACCTGCACTACCTGTCATTTTCCTTACCTCCCGCTACGTTTAATGCATTGGTCGAATACAGCATTACCTGTTTTTCGCTGATCTCCTCGTGAGAGAAGATCTTCGCAACTCTGCCGCCGTAAAATACAACGCAGCGGTCAGATACCTTTTTGATCTCCGGTATTTCCAGCGTATTGATGAGGATCGTCTTTCCGGCCTCCGCCAGTTGAAGAATCAACTGGTAGATCTCCTCCTTTGCGCCCACATCCACGCCCTGCGTGGGATTATCGAACAGCAGAATATCCGCACCCGTGTTCAGCCAGCGCGCCAGAAAGACCTTCTGCTGGTTGCCGCCGCTCAAGGAATTGATCGGCTCCTCGTATTTCCCGGCTTTGATCCGCAGCGATTTCACGGAATTCTCATACCGTTCCAGCTCTTCCTTCTGGGAGATCACCTGATGCTTCCAGGACAGCGTATGCTCCGCCACATACATATTCTCCATGATATTCATATCAGGCAGGACGGAATTTTCTTTCCGGTTCGACGGAAGCATCGCCATCTTATTCTGCATAAAACGCGCCACGCTGCCGCGGGTCTCCTTTCCCTCTATCTCGATCGCACCGCCGAGGGAAGGAAGCACGCCAAACATCGTCTGCATCAGCTCGCTGGCTCCACAGCCCGCCAGCCCTGTAAACGCCACGATCTCTCCCTGTCTGACCTCAAGATCGATATCTTTAAATCCGTTTCCGGATAAATGTTTCAGCTTAAGGACCACATCCCCCAGCTTTCTCGGCTTGTATACGTCCTTCTCAGCGTACACCTCACCGATCATGTCGCTCGTCATCTTCTGGGGCGTGGTATCTTCAATACGGCCGCTGGAAATAAATCTGCCGTTCCGAAATACCGTATATCTGTCTGCAACAGTAAAAATTTCCGGCATCTTATGGGAAATAAAAATCAGCGTCTTCCCACTCTCTTTCATTTTTTTCAGGATTCCAAACAGATGGTCGATCTCCTCATTGCTCAGGGCCGTGGTCGGCTCATCCAGGATCAGCAGCTTTGCCTCGGCGTAAAGCGCGCGGCAGATCTCCAGAAGCTGCTTCTCACTTGTCTTCAGCTCCGAGACCATCTCCAGCGGGTCGATGTGAACGCCCAGCCGCTCGAACAGCTCCTCTGCTGTCTCTTATACACATCTCCGAGCCCACGAGACGGAGCTACATCGCG
>CAMTFT010000374.1 GCA_947071365.1 uncultured bacterium
GTATAAGCATATTAGCGAAGAGCTAATATATTTCATAACTCACACTTGGCAGCCCCCACACGCTGCCAAGTACTCCCTCAAACATTTACTTGTATGGGAGACCCCCATACAGGCAAAAACATTTTCAACCCAAATTTTTCTCTTTCCTGAAAAAGTCTGACTTCGGTCAGACTTTTTCTTTTGTCAAACTGCGGCTATCCACTCTCTGGCATATAGCCGCAGTTTTCCATGCCAAAACATTACATGACTGTGCCTCCGTATCCTCCTGAAAGCTTTATCCATACAGGAAAGAGCTTCGCCCTTTCCTAGCGCTTCAGGTACTTCGCCACATATTTTCCTGTGTACGACTGCGGACATTTTGCTACCTCTTCGGGAGTTCCCTGGGCTATGATGGTGCCGCCCCGGTCTCCGCCCTCCGGGCCAATATCAATAA
This sequence comes from uncultured bacterium, assembly GCA_947071365.1. Taxonomy (GTDB): domain Bacteria; phylum Bacillota; class Clostridia; order Lachnospirales; family Lachnospiraceae; genus Choladousia. Next base: position 434 of record CAMTFT010000374.1, read on the forward strand.
TATAATCCGCTGTCTTGATCACATCCAGATTGTGTTCGATCACCACCACCGTATTTCCGCCCTCTGTCAGCCTGCGAAGGATCTCCACCAGCTTGTGGACATCCGCAAAGTGCAGTCCGGTGGTAGGCTCATCCAAGATATAGATAGTCTTGCCGGTACTTCTGCGGCTCAGCTCTGTCGCCAGCTTGATCCGCTGCGCTTCACCGCCGGACAGCTCTGTAGAAGGCTGTCCCAGCTTGATATAGGACAGTCCGACATCATTCAGCGTCTCTATCTTCCGGTAAATAGACGGCACATGCTCGAAAAACTTCAGTGCCTCCTCCACAGTCATATCAAGAATATCGTAAATATTCTTTCCCTTGTACTTCACCTCAAGCGTCTCTCTGTTGTACCGTTTTCCGTGGCATACCTCACACGGCACATACACATCCGGGAGGAAATGCATCTCTATCTTAAGGATTCCGTCACCGCTGCACGCCTCGCACCGGCCGCCTTTTACGTTAAAGCTAAACCGGCCCTTTTTGTAGCCTCTCGTCTTTGCATCCGCAGTTGCCGCGAACAGATCGCGGATCTGGTCGAATACACCTGTGTACGTAGCCGGATTGGAACGGGGCGTACGCCCTATCGGGGACTGGTCAATATTGATCACCTTGTCGAGCTGCTCTGCTCCCAGCAATCCCGTGTGCTTTCCGGGAATCGTGCGGGCCCGGTTGAGATCCCTGGCCAGCCGCTTGTACAGGATCTCGTTGACGAGAGAGCTTTTTCCTGACCCGGACACGCCGGTGACGCACGTCATAACGCCCAGCGGAAATCTGACGTTGATCTTTTTGAGGTTGTTCTCCTGAGCTCCCCGCACCTCCAGCCATCCGGTGGGCACACGGCGCTCTGCTGGCACAGGGATGCATTTTCTTCCGCTCAGATACGCTCCCGTGATGGAAGCTTCACATGCGATGATCTCCTGCGCCGTACCCGCTGCCACGATCTCTCCGCCGTGAGCGCCTGCTCCCGGCCCTATATCCACGATATAATCCGCCGCATACATCGTGTCCTCGTCATGTTCCACTACTATCAGAGTATTTCCAATATCTCTCAGATTATTCAGCGTATTCAGCAGCTTATCGTTGTCCCGCTGGTGCAGTCCGATACTCGGTTCATCCAGAATATACGCCACACCCACAAGCCCGGAGCCGATCTGCGTTGCCAGACGGATCCGCTGGGCCTCGCCGCCGGACAGCGTCCCGGTCGCCCGGGCAAGGCTCAGATACTCCAGACCCACATCCACCAGAAAACGGATCCTGGCCCGGATCTCTTTTAAAATCTGGTGACCGATAAGCTCCTGCTGGTGTGTAAGCTCCATATGCTCCAGAAATCTCTGCAGATCCCCGATCGACATGGAAGTGATCTCATAAATATTTTTTCCGCACACTGTTACGGCTAGTGCCGATTTCTTCAGTCTCTGGCCTCCGCAGGTCTTACACGGTGTAATCCGCATAAAGCTCTCATATTCCTGCTTCATGATATCGGAGCCCGTCTCACGGTAACGCCTCTCCACATTTTTGATCAGCCCCTCAAAGGCCACATCATAAACGCCTTCGCCGCGCTGTCCCCTGTAATGCACCTTGACTTCCCGGCCGTTCGTTCCGTGGATCAGTACGTTCTGGATCTCCTGCGGGTACTGCTCAAAGGGCGTTTCCAAATCGAAATGATATTCCTTCGCCAGCGCATCCAGAATCGCCCGCGTAAAGCTTCCCTTGTCAGCACAGGACTGCCACCCCGTCACAGCGATCGCGCCCTCCAGAATACTCCGGCTTTTGTCCGGTATCATCAGGTCAATATCGAACTCCATCTTGTAGCCCAGACCGAAGCAGTCAGGACACGCGCCAAAGGGATTGTTGAAGGAAAAGCTTCTCGGCTCGATCTCATCCACACTGATACCACAATCCGGGCAGGAAAAGCTCTGGCTGAAGCTCAGCATCTCCTGTCCCTGCACCTCCACAAAGGCCAGTCCGTTCGCCAGATGCAGTACATTCTCCAGTGAATCCGTCAAACGCTTCTCAATCCCCGGCTTCACGATCAGACGGTCCACCACGATCTCAATATTATGCTTCAGATTTTTTTCCAGCTTGATTTCCTCGCTCAGCTCATACATGCTGCCGTCGATCCGGACGCGCACGTAGCCGCTCCGCTTCGCCTGCTCCAGCAGCTTGACATGCTCGCCCTTACGTCCCCGCACAACGGGAGCCAGAAGCTGAATCTTTGTCCGCTCCGGCAGCGCCATGATCTGATCCACCATCTGATCCACGCTCTGCTTCTTGATCTCCTTTCCGCACTTCGGACAGTGCGGAATACCGATGCGGGCATACAGCAGACGGAAATAATCATAGATCTCCGTCACCGTCCCCACCGTAGAACGCGGGTTGCGGTTCGTGGACTTCTGATCAATAGAAATGGCCGGCGGCAATCCCTCAATGCTCTCCACATCCGGCTTTTCCATCTGCCCCAGGAACTGCCGTGCATAAGAGGAAAGCGACTCCATATACCGTCTCTGCCCCTCCGCATAGATCGTGTCGAAAGCCAGCGAAGATTTGCCTGACCCGGACAATCCCGTCAGCACCACAAATTTGTTCCGTGGCTGTCTCTTATACAC
>CAMTFT010000375.1 GCA_947071365.1 uncultured bacterium
ATACCAGATCTCAACGCCAAGCCGCCGGGCCTCGTCCAGCACCTCTCCAAAGGCTGCATCCGTCTCCCGGTTCGGCAGTACCCTGGTGATCCCCTCCATCGGAATGACAAAAGCGATAATGCCGCGGTATCCCTCCAAAACGGCCTTCTCCAGCTCCCTGACGTGGCGGCGCGCCCTCTCGCTGGGCGCATCCGGAAAATACCCAACGCCGTCTATTTCCAGAGTACAGCCCTTGACCTCCATCAGATACCGCTCCCCGCCTTTTTCCATATAGAAGTCTATTCTCGAAGCTCCATACGTATATTCCGGCCTGACGTACGTGTAATCCTGCTTCGCAAGCCACTCGCCGACGACCATGTTCGGCGCCTGACTGTCAATATTGACCCAACCCAGATTTTCCTTGTACACACTCACCAGATCGTATTTCGTTTTTCGTTTCGGGTTGTCCGATGTTTCCAGCATCACCTCTGCCCCCGGCAGCAGCAATTCTCTGCACCGCCCCGTATTTTTTACGTGAACGATCTCTGAACGCCCGTCGATCCACACGTGAGCAATAAAACGGTTCTTTCTGCTTTCGAACTTTCCCCGGATGGTGTGCTTATATTCCATGACGTTCTTCCCTCACGATTCTGATATGCTTACATTCCATGACGTTCTTCCCTCACGATTCTAATATGCTTACATTCCATGACGTTCTTCCCTCACGATCTAATATGCTTATATTCCATGACATTCTTCCTTCACGATTCTGATTTCTGATCATCAGCATTTCAAGTGTATCGCTTTACCTGATCTGGTGACACAGCCCTATTATAGCACTTCCGCCCGTTTTTTTACAGAATATCAATATATTCTCCTGCCAGCGCCTTATTCATGCTGCGCACTGCGCAGAACTTACCGCACATGCTGCATGCTTCACTGTGGTCATCCTCCGGAAGCCGGTCATTGCGGATCGCTCTTGCCGTGTCCGGATCAAGAGCACACGCAAACTGACCATCCCAATCCAGCGCCCGCCTTGCCTCTGCCATCTTATCATCCATATCCCTTGCCCCCGGTATTCCCTTCGCAATATCCGCAGCGTGAGCCGCAATCTTCGATGCGATGATTCCCTGCTTTACATCCTCCACGTTCGGGAGCGCCAGATGCTCCGCTGGTGTCACATAACACAGAAATGATGCGCCGCTCATGGCCGCCACAGCGCCTCCGATTGCCGCGGTGATATGGTCATACCCCGGTGCAATATCCGTCACCAGCGGCCCAAGAACGTAGAATGGAGCTCCCATGCAAATGCTTTTCTGCACCTCCATATTTGCCGCCACCTGATTCAGCGGCACATGCCCCGGACCTTCCACCATGACCTGTACGTTATGCTCCCAGGCGCGCTTCGTCAACTCTCCCAGCCGCACCAGCTCCTCTATCTGGCAGACATCCGTCGCATCCGCAAGACACCCCGGACGGCAGGCGTCCCCCAGAGATATCGTAACATCATGCTCCTCGCAGATCTCCAGAATTTCATCAAAATATTCATAGAACGGATTCTCTTCACCTGTCATACTCATCCATGCAAAAACAAGGCTGCCGCCGCGGCTGACAATATTCATCCTGCGTTTATGCCTGCGAATCTGCTCAATTGTTTTTCTCGTAATACCGCAGTGCAGCGTAACAAAATCCACGCCGTCCTCCGCATGGAGCCGGATCACATCCACAAAATCCTTTGCCGTCAGCGTCGCCAGATCTCTCTGATAATGAATCACGCTGTCATATACGGGCACCGTCCCAACCATCACCGGACATTCTCCCGTAAGCTTTTGGCGGAACGGCTGTGTATTTCCATGGCTTGACAGATCCATGATCGATTCCGCCCCCAGATTTACGGCGCTCATGACCTTCTCCATCTCAATATCATAGTCCCTGCAATCCCTCGACACGCCCAGATTCACATTAATTTTTGTGCGGAGCATACTCCCGATCCCCTCCGGATTCAAACATTTATGGTGTTTGTTCGCGGGAATAGCTACTTTTCCCTCTGCCACAAGCTTCATAAGCTGCTCCGTCGTCATATGCTCTTTTTTTGCAACGATCTCCATCTGCGGTGTTATGATACCTTTTCTTGCTGCATCCATTTGCGTTGTGTTCTTTTCCATTTCACATTCCTCCGTTCTTCAAATTATGCAACTGTTTTCTTTAGCGGCAAAAGTTGGTGTCCCCAATCTGCCGCTCCGGTCAGTACCCAATGTGTGCCACTGGCATACAACACCGCAGAATACCTCTGCATACCCAAACGGCATTTAGCTCGGTGTTCTCTGCTGCCTGCAAAAAAAGAAGATACCCGCAGGTATCTCCATCTTCTAACGGTGTTATTTCCCTACGTTGGCATTATCCAAATCAGGTTATGGGTCGAAACCAATCAGTTTCCTCTCAGCCGACTTCAGTCAGCTCCCCTGTTATTACTTTATCATCATATAACAATCCTACGCTTTTTTCAATAGGCTTGCTTATATTGTTTTTCGTACATACGCCTCTGTTTCCTCCTACGCACAATTTTACCGCTGCTCCATGTGCAGATATTTTTCCTTCGTAGCCTGGCCGCCGCGTATATGGCGTTCCTGCTTGTTGACATCCAGCACCGCTCTGGCCTCATGGGCAAGGGACGGATTGAGCTGCATGAGACGTTCTGTGACATCCTTATGTACCGTGCTTTTGCTCACCCCAAACTTTTTCGCCGTCTCCCGCACCGTTGCACTGCTCTCCACGATATAATTCGCTATGTTCAATACCCGCTCTTCTATGTAATCTTTCAAGGATCTTCCCCCGGAAAGCCTGTTTTTACAATGTATGCGGAGAATTTGAGGGCTATTCATATTTCTCTAAGCGCCATCGTGCATTCACATCGGATGAATCTCATACATTTTTTCTGTTACACAAAATCCGCAAAACAAATGACTATACACTCAAAAACAGGAGATTATTGAATGACTCATAATCTCCTGCAAATATTACTCTCCCTTTAAAATATAATAACTTCCCTTTAGCTGTCTCTTATACACATCTGACGCTGCCGACGACTTAATAGGTGTAGA
>CAMTFT010000376.1 GCA_947071365.1 uncultured bacterium
GATGTAGCTCCGTCTCGTGGGCTCGGAGATGTGTATAAGAGACAGGTACAGTTTTTGAATAAAGTGAGATAATACGGTTGGATAAATTGACAAAATACCTGCAGACAAACCGGAACTTTTCCTGGAAATTATTAAGCCATAACGAAGCCCGGCTGGATACAGGAATGTATCTGTTCGGGCTTAAACTATGCGCGAAAAGTGATCCTGACACGCATATTTGTGCGTGTTAAAAATAAAAGGAGGGAGAAATTATGGTAAGTTTTTTTCTGTGTCTGGTATTACTGATCGGCGGTTACTTTGTCTATGGCAAGATCGTTGACAATACCTTTGCCCCGGATGACCGGGAGACACCGGCAGTACGTATCAACGATGGCGTTGACTACGTAGTAATGCCGCAGTGGAAGCTGTTTCTCGTACAGCTTCTGAACATTGCAGGGCTTGGCCCGATTTTCGGAGCCATGCAGGGTGCATTGTGGGGACCGATCGTATTTCTGTGGATTACGTTCGGTACGATTTTCGCAGGAGGCGTACACGATTACTTTTCCGGTATGCTGAGCGAGCGTAACGAGGGCGTATCTATCGCCGAGGTTACAGGTATCTACATGGGCGGTGCCATGAAGAATGTAATGCGTGTATTCAGCGTTGTTCTTCTCGTTATGGTAGGTACGGTATTTGCAGTAGGTCCGGCTGGCCTGATCACGACTCTGATCGGTAATTCAGGCGGAGCAGGCATGCTCACCAACGTAAGAATGTGGACTTTCATCATTCTGGCGTACTACTTTGTAGCAACATTTATCTCTATTGACAAGATCATTGGAAAGATTTATCCTCTGTTTGGTATCTGTCTGATCGTGATGGCAATCGGCGTATGCATCGGAATCTTTACCCATGCAGAATATCAGATCCCTGAGATCTGGAGCCATTTTGCCAACATGCATCCGGACGGAAGACCGGTATGGAGCTTTATGTTCATCACGGTTGCCTGCGGAGCTATTTCCGGTTTCCATTCTACACAGAGCCCGCTGATGGCCCGCTGCTTAAAGAGCGAGCGTCAGGGACACTTCGTATTCTACGGCGCTATGACGGCAGAAGGTGTTATCGCTCTGATCTGGGCAGCAGCAGGCTGCGCGATCTACGAGGTTTCCGGCGGACTGAGCACAGGACTTTCGGCAGCACTCGGTGCAGGACAGTCAGCAGCTATTTATGATGTCTGTGCAAAGACAATGGGCGGTATCGGTATCGCTCTTGCCATGGTCGGCGTTATCGTATGCCCGATCACATCAGGAGATACGGCGTTTCGTTCTGCACGTCTGACTCTGGCTGACTGGTTCGGCATGGAGCAGCAGGGATGGAAGAACCGTCTGATTCTCTGTGTACCGCTTCTGGCAGTTGGCGCTTTCGTCAGCCAGTTGGATTACTCTGTTGTATGGCGTTACTTTAGCTGGACGAACCAGACTCTGGCTATGATCGTACTGTGGACAGCCAGCATGTATCTCTTTATGGAAAAGAAGAATTACTGGATCACGGCTGTTCCGGCTACCTTTATGAGTGCAGTTTCCATGACGTATTTCTTCTCAGCAGGAGAGTGCCTGGGACTCAGCACAGCGATCGCTTATCCGGTGGGAATTATCCTGGCAGCAGCATTCCTGGCAGCGTTCCTCTTCGTGATCAAGACAAAGAATCCAAAGCCGAACTACAGTAATATAAAGAAATAACGACTGATGCGTCAGCCCGGGGCGTTGTTCCCGGGCTGATACGTTTCATGTCATAGGAAACTTCGTCCCACCGTGATACAAAAACGCTCCGCGAGGAATCTATTTTATATCACAGGCAAGTGCTTACGGCTACTTTAGTAAATTCATAAAGGTGTGTGAAGCACGCTTTTCATATCTATCAGAAAGGAACACATGCCATGGCATTTTATACAAAGGCTCTGAGCAGCCAGACACTGGAGGACTCCGTGCTGAAAGCGGACAAATCAGCCTGCCGGAAATACGGCCCCTGCGGAGTCGGGGATAAGGCTCTGTATCTGAACAGCTTTTATCTGGACCGCAGATATTATATTCCGTTTCCGTGTATTACCCGGGCGTTCAAGCGGGTGGCTATGAGCAAGGGCGGCTTTACCGGAAAAGGTGTGTTTGCCACCATGCCGTATCTGGTGGTAGTTTACGACAACGGAAAAGAAAAGCAGTGCCTGTTCAAAAGAGAAGAACATGTGGATATGCTGCTGGAGGATATTCACCGCCATCATCCGCAGATCCGCCTGCAGAGCGAGGCGGTGGAAAAGAAGCTGGCCCTCCGCGCCGCAAAGGAAAAGACTAAAATACGCCCGATTCTGAGCAAGGAAGCGCTGAAACAGGTCGAGGAGCTGAAAAAAGCCCGGACATATCTGGAGAAGCGCCCGGCGCTGTTCGGAGCCCTGAGCCGCAGTGCAAAGGCAAAGCGGGTAAATGAGCGTTCCAATCCGGCTTACCGCTGGGCGGCTTTGGCGATCGTGCTTCTGGGTGCGGCCTCTGCAGTCTATGGTATCTATGCGCTGGTGACAAAAGCGGGGCTCGGTATCTATTTTACCCTGTTTGGCCTGGCGGCGATTTTCCTGTTCGCAGGTGCCAATGTCCTGCCTACGGGCCGGAACAACAAGGCATATGTGGAACGCCAGTGGCAGGAAGCGTGCGGTGCAATGGAACGGTATCTGAAGGTATATGCGGATTTCCCGCTTCCCGCGCGGTATGCGCATCCGGTGACGCTGACCAGAATGATCCGGGTGATAGAGGATGTCCGGGCGGTGACAGCAGAGGAGGCGCTGGAGACCGTAAAGGAGGATCTTAAAAAGCTGAATGCGGACGTTTCCGTGGAGCAGGAGGAATACGATGAGGTAGTAGCGATCAAGCCAATGTTTCTGATAGAGAATTACCGGTAGGAGGCGGAGAACGCCTCCTTTTCATTTGTATAAAAAGTTAACAAAAATTTAAAAATTTTAAAAATTTTGTTATATCTATTGAAATTTTTGGATTGGCATGATATGATGCCTGTCTCTTATACACATCTGACGCTGCCGACGACTTAATAGGTGT
>CAMTFT010000377.1 GCA_947071365.1 uncultured bacterium
GATGTAGCTCCGTCTCGTGGGCTCGGAGATGTGTATAAGAGACAGGATAAGAGAATTATCATACTCCGTGTCTTGTAAATTTTATCCTCCATCCGCTGAAAAATATACACACTTTCCTCCCGGCTGTGTTATACTTTCAGTGAATAAAGGAGGAAACAGGTAAACTGTTTAATAGAAAATATGAAAAGCTTCAGCGAAAAAATTCATTTGACGATCGATCCGCCGACAGAGGAACATCCAATCGGGGACAGAGAGCGTATTCTTCACGAACTGAAATGTCTCGGCTATTCCCCGGTAAGCATGTCACTTCCGGCGCTCCGAAAGCTGTACCCGCTCTGCCGGGATAGCGAATGGGATATCACAGCCACACTCATCCATATGGAATCATACTGTCTTGTGACCTCGATAGAAGCCGGAGATACGACAAGGGCTCATTACGGCCTTGCTGTGGATCTCGGCTCCACCACAGTCGTAATGCAGATGATCGATCTGAATACGGGAAATATTCTTTCAGAGTCAAAAGTCATGAACGGACAGATCGCCTTCGGCGATGACATCCTGACACGTATTATCCACGGAAAGGACGACCGCCAAAAGCTTCTGGAAATCACTCAGGCGACCAGGGATACCTTTGCCACTCTGTTTCAGGAGACAGAATCATCATCAGGGATTCCAGTCAGCCAGTGCTCCATGATGATCGTTTCCGGTAACACCACCATGATTCATTTTCTGCTGGGTCTTGATCCCTGGACTGTGTTCTCCACTCCCTACGCTCCTGTCACCTGTGATCCGGGATTCTATTCTGGCAAAGAGCTGGGACTTACCTTTGATGGGATGGTCTATATCGTTCCTGCCATCGCCAACTATCTCGGAGGTGATATTACCAGCGGGCTTCTGACCACTGATTTCTACAAAAAGGACGGGCTGTCCGTTTTCTTCGATATCGGTACGAACGGCGAGCTGGTGCTCGGAAACAGCAGCTTCCTTCTGGCCGGAGCCGGAGCTGCGGGCCCTGCGCTGGAGGGCGGCATCAGCAAATACGGGATGCGTGCCATGGATGGGGCAATAGACACCGTATCTATCGACGGCGCTTCCATTTCCTGTACCACAATAGGAAACAAAAAACCGGTGGGTATCTGCGGCTCCGGCATCATAGACCTGATCGCCCAGATGCGCCTGAATAACTGGATCGGCGTTTCCGGCAAGCTCAACCCGGACGCTTCTGACCGCATCATTTTTGTGCCGGAGCTGGAAGAGTACGTGGCTGTATACGCTTCCCCGGAAGAGTCCGAAAGCGGCGAAATGCTGTATTTCTCCCAGACGGATATCACCCAGTATCTTGACACAAAAGCGGCAGCCCACACGATGGTAGACTGCCTTCTGGAATCCTCGGGCTTTACCTCTGAGGATCTGACTGCTTTTTATACCTCCGGCGCCTTCGGTACGTATGCGGACCTGGAATCCGCCATCACCGTCGGTATCTTTCCTGATCTGCCCCGGGAAAAATTCCACTGCCTGCAGAACAGCTCTCTGGCCGGAGCAAGGATCCTGCTGCTTGACCGTGACCGCATGAAGGATATCCGGTATTTCCAGCAGACGATTTATTACATTCAATTTGCTTCCATGCCAGACTTTCTGATAAAAATGCAGGCCGCCAAGTTCATTCCGCACACCGATATGCGTCAATATCCGTCGGTGGCTGCGAAGCTTGCGGCCCGCACAAAAAACGTCTGAATAAAGCACGCCCCGGGACGCAATAAAGCCGGGAGCAACCCGCTTCAAAAACGCCTCAGAGTAGACGCATTACATGCCCTTCTCTGAAGTGTTTCTGGATCAGGTCGCTCCCGGCTTATTAACATTACAGATGGAAAACATAAGTACACTTTAATACTCTTTCATGACCTCTTCCACCTGATACATGGCTTTAAATTTTTCCAGATCAGCAGCGCTTCGGATCAGCATGACTTCCTGAAACTTCCCCGTGTGGATATCCTTAAGGCCCGCCACCTGCTCTCCGTTGCAGATGCTGCACTTGAGCACAGGCTTCATATTTTCTCTGTCATAATCAATTGCCGTAATCCCTTTCTTTTTTCTGAACATACATCTACCTTCCTAGCCGCAGTATATACCGATCGCCTCCGACGCAAAGCGGGCCGTCCCCTTTCCGCCTGCTTTGTCGATATTTTCGGTCATTTCCCCGCCGGCAGCATACATCTGCCCAAGCCCTTTTAAAATATCCGGCGTACACGTATAGAAATGCTCCGTGATATACTCCTGCAGTTTTTTCACCTGAGATTGCACCGCATCGTCTCCCGGCTCCTGCGTCCGAAGCCTTCCGAATCCGGCAAACAGAGCCATCAGTCCCGACGTGATCTCCTTCATTTCTTCATCACCCCGGTTCCTGTTCTTTTGTTCAAACTCCCTGTACGCCTCCGTATTCCCCCAGGCAGCTTTCGCCTGCGCAGAATATTCCTCCATCTTTTTTGTATCAAACACTGTAAAATCCAATTGCCTCACTCCTGTCTCTTTCATTTCACGGGCAAATTCGATCAGTCTTTCCAGATGCGCCTTTTTCATCAGAAGCAGGTCGATCTGCTGCTCCAAAGCCCTGTCCTCATCAAAATCAGGGCTATCCAGAATCTCTCTGATGTCCTTTAGCGGAAACTGAAGCTCACGGAACAGCAGAATGCACTGCAAACGTCCCAGCGCCGTATCGTCATACAGCCTGTATCCTGAGCCGGTGATCTCTGCCGGCCGCAGAAGACCTATCCGGTCGTAATAATGCAGAGTGCGTATACTCACTCCTGTCAGTTTGCTCACCTCATGTACTGTTCTCATATCGACTCCTGTCTGCTTTCCATCCCCCGGAGGGTTTATAGCAAATGGCAAATTTATTTGTCGTTTACTAAGAAACATCACGGTTTCATTTGCTGATTTTCATTTTCTCCCCGTGTAAAAACAGGATAAACTATGACGCAAGGTCAGAGTCAAGAGTTTTTCAGATTTTATTTTTATTTTTTTCTTCCATCCCTGTCTCTTATACACATCTGACGCTGCCGACGACTTAATAGGTG
>CAMTFT010000378.1 GCA_947071365.1 uncultured bacterium
TACACCTATTAAGTCGTCGGCAGCGTCAGATGTGTATAAGAGACAGCTGGAGGCGGCGCTGGTAGAGCCTCTGGCAGTAGGGATGAGCGCTGTGATCCGCTCCGGCATCCATGTGGGAGAGTCAGCGGTGGTTCTTGGCACCGGCTGCATTGGGCTTGTGACGATCATGTCGCTGAAGGCAGCAGGCATTACAGATATTACGGCGGTAGACCTTTTTGATATCCGGTTGAATAAAGCGCTGGAGGTGGGAGCTACCCGTGTAATCAACACTTCAGACAAGGATGCCGTAGAAGAAGTACTCAAATGCTATGACGGAATCGGGCCGGATTTTGTATTTGAAACTGCGGGTAACAGACATACGGCAGAATCATCTGTCTATATCTGTAAAAAAGGCGGAACCATTATGCAGGTAGGAAATGTAGTTGGGGAAACTTCTTTGAATCTTCAGAGAATGTGTGATAAAGAGCTTACGTTAATGACATGCTTCCGCTATCGCAACGCGTATCCCACCTGCATCGAAGCAATTTCTGCAGGCAGGATCAATGTAAAAAATATTATTTCTAAAATTTATCCGATCGAGGATGCAGGACAGGCGTTTGAAGACTGCATTAATAACAGACAGTCTATGGTAAAAGCAGTTCTGAAGATTTGCGGGGACTGTTAAAGGAGAGCGGCTTATGGGGAAAGTGATATGTGTTGGCAACGCAGTTGTGGATATCATTGTAAAAAACGGCCCGGATAAGACGCCGGACGGCATGACCAGGTTTTCTGAAAATATCAGTATGTACGTGGGCGGTGATGCCGTAAATGAGGCTGTCAGCCTGAAAGCAATGGGCAATGATGTAAAGCTGTATACCGTGATAGGGGATGACTCCCTCGGCAGCGCCTTCCTTGAAATGATAAAAGGCTACGGATTACCGACAGACGGAATACGGAAAGACAGGGAATACAGCACGACTGCTACGGTGGTTACGGTGGAAGCAACGGGAGAGCACGGATGTATGACGCTGCGAAACGGAGCGGCAGGAAATATGCGTTACAGCCATGAGCAGTTCGGAATTGATTTTACGGGTGCGGATCTCGTGTCGGTAGCCAGCCTTTTCTGGAGTAAGGGACAAAGAGATGAGGATCTGACGAAGCTTTTTGCAGCGGCAAAAGAGGCGGGGGCATACACTATGGCAGATATGGTGCTTGACCAGTCCCAGATGTCTCTGGAGGATATTGAGGGAGCTATGAAATATATTGATTTCCTTGTTCCGAGTTACCATGAAGCCTCGTATTTTACGGGAAAAAATTCACCGGAAGAGATCGCGGCGGAGTTTCACCGGAAAGGTGTAAAGACGGTCGTCCTGAAAATGGGCGCGGAGGGAGTCTTTGCAAGCTCGGAAGGAAAAACGTTCCGTGTGGGTACGATTGCCGATGAGGTCGTTGACACGCTTGGAGCAGGAGACAATTTTGTGGCAGGATTTATCACAGGCATCGTGGATGGTCTGGACATCGAGGAAGCGCTGTACTTCGGCTCTGCCGCGTCAGCAATCGCGATCCGCCAGTACGGTGCAAACGGAGCAATAAAGAGTAAGAAACAGGTACAGGAGTATCTGGATACGCACAGAAAATAGGACACACAGAAATCAAAAAGACAGAAAAGAAAGACAGAAATCAGAAAGGAGCAGCATCAATATGAAAATGATCATAAACGGTCAGAAGGTGGATTCTTCTGACGGAAGGACACAGGAAGTTATTAATCCGGCGACACTTCAGGCGATCGATACAGTACCGTCTGCTACGGCAGAAGATGTTACAAAAGCAATTGATGGAGCCGTAGCAGCACAGGAATCGTGGGCAGCACTTCCGGTGAGAGAGCGATGCATCATTCTCCGCCGTTTTGCCGATCTTGTTATGGAAAGACGTCTTGAACTGGGAGAAATTCTGGCAAAAGAGGCCGGAAAACCGTATATGAAGGAAGCAGTGTGGGAGCTTGATTCCGTTGCATACGTATACCGTGGCGCATGTGATGTGGCACTTCATTATTACGGCGCGACAATGCCTATCGGCACAGAACCGGGTTATGATGACGATATCCAGATCACGATCCATGAGCCGCTCGGTACGCTTGCATGTATTATCCCGTATAATTTTCCGCCAGCTATCTGGGCTTTTAAAACTGCTGCCGCGCTGGCAGCCGGCAATACGATCGTGGTCAAAGCGCCTTCCTACGATCCCATGACGCTTCTGGTGCTTCATGAGATGCTGCATGAGGCCGGACTACCGGCAGGAGTGGCACAGTGTATCACCGGAAAGGGCGCTGTAGTGGGCGATCTTCTCGTGGATGACCCGAGAATTGCATGTGTGAATTTTACGGGAAGTACAGATGCGGGGCTTTCCATCGCAGCTACGGCTGCAAAGCATTTGACGGATTATAAATTCGAGCTTGGCGGAAACGATCCGTTTATTGTTTTTGAAGATGCGGATATGGATCTTGTAATCAAAGAGGCAGAGGATCAGGCAAGAAATAACCGTCAGTGCTGTACGGGCTCCAAACGTTTCCTTGTACATAATTCATTGAAGGATGAATTCGTTAAAAGGCTTTCAGCAGAGCTGGATAAGCTGGTCATCGGAGATCCGATGGATGAGAAGGTAAATATGGGCCCGATGATTGGAGAGCGGGCAGCAAAGAAGGTGGAAGAGCAGGTAAACCACACCGTAGAACAGGGCGCGAAGATCGCAAGAGGCGGAAAGCGCAACGGCGCGTTTTATGATCCGACGATCCTTGTAGACGTAACACCGGATATGGACATTGCGCGTGATATGGAAGTGTTTGGCCCCGTATGGCCGGTTATCGGTTTTGATACCGTGGACGAAGCGGTTCAGATCGCGAATAATTCCCGGTATGGTCTCGGCGGAGGCTTGTTCTCCCAAAATATTTACACCTGCCTTCAGACGGCTAAACGGTTGAAAACCGGCCATATTGCGATCAATGGTTCCGGAAACTTCCGCGCGGCGGAACTTCCCTTTGGCGGCGGAAGGAAAATGAGTGGAAACAGCAGGGAATCCCTTTCAAAAGTAATGGAT
>CAMTFT010000379.1 GCA_947071365.1 uncultured bacterium
GATGTAGCTCCGTCTCGTGGGCTCGGAGATGTGTATAAGAGACAGGTTCTGTTGTCAGAAGCAGGATCGGGCTGGAAAGCAAATGTATTTTTGTGGAAAAGCTGGTGCAGATGACGGATGATGAGCTTCGGCAGTACGATTGTGTGATCGTGGACGAGGTGCAGTTCTGTCGGAAACAGGATATCGAATTTTTCCTTCATATCGTAGATGATCTGGAGATTCCGGTGATCTGCTACGGGCTCCGCACGGATTTCCGTATGGAATTGTTCGAGGGAAGTATGTGGCTGCTGGCCTGGGCAGATGTGATAGAAGAGCTGAAAACTGTCTGCTGGTGCGGCCAGGGTGCCGTCTGCAATACGAGATTCAGCGAGGATGGAACGGTCATCCGGGAAGGCGAGCAGGTCATGATGGGCGGAAATGACAAATACACGGCCCTCTGCCGGAAACATTACAGGGAAGGAAAGCTGGGGCCGGAGAAGGCGTGAGACACATAAAGAAAGTGCAGAAATGCCGGGCCAGACGAGGTAGACCGGAAAAAACGCAGGAAAATATGATTGCGGCGGAAAGGAAAACCACGGCTGCCGCAGAAAAGAATTGACAAAGAACAGGAATTTGCATAGACTTAGATGAAAGAAAATGCAGTTGCAAAGACGTGGCCGCGGGGGCTTTGGGAAAGCGGAGAATGCATTCGCAGGGCTTTGGCATAGTGAAAAGTATGGCTGCGGCGGACTGCTTTAGAAAGAAGAGGAAATGAAATGAGAGTATACAATACACAGAGCAAACGAAAAGAGGAGTTTGTACCGTTGGAGCCGGGCAAGGTGAGAATGTATGTGTGCGGGCCGACGGTCTACAATTACATTCATATCGGAAATGCCCGTCCGATGATCGTGTTTGATACGGTCAGAAGGTATATGGAGCACAAGGGATATGAAGTGAACTTTGTGTCTAATTTTACGGATGTGGATGACAAGATCATTGCGAAGGCCAACGAAGAGGGCGTGACCTCCAAGGAGATCTCAGAGCGCTATATTGCAGAGTGCAAAAAGGATATGGAGGGTATGAATGTGAAGCCGGCGACGACACATCCGCTGGCAACGCAGGAGATCGACGGTATGATAGAGATGATCTCCACTTTGATTGAAAAGGGATATGCGTATGACGTGAATGGCACGGTCTATTTCCGGACGAGAAAATTCAGCGAATACGGCAAGCTGTCCCATAAAAATCTGGATGACCTGCGGGCCGGCAACCGTTCGCTTCTGGTGACAGGCGAAGACCAGAAGGAGGATCCGCTGGATTTCGTGCTGTGGAAGCCGAAAAAAGAAGGGGAGCCGTACTGGGAGTCTCCGTGGAGTGACGGCCGTCCGGGCTGGCATATTGAGTGCTCCGTAATGGCGAAAAAATACCTCGGTGAGGAAATTGATATCCATGCCGGCGGCGAGGATCTTGTGTTCCCGCATCATGAAAATGAGATCGCGCAGAGTGAGTGCTGCAACGGAAAGACCTTTGCAAGATACTGGCTGCACAATGCGTTTTTGAATATTGACAACCGCAAGATGTCCAAATCCCTCGGCAATTTCTTTACAGTCAGGGAGATCTCGGAGAAGTATGACCTTCAGGTGTTGCGTTTCTTTATGCTGAGCGCGCACTACAGAAGTCCGCTGAATTTCAGCGCGGAGCTGATGGAATCCTCCAAGAATGCGCTGGAGCGTATCAGAAATGCTGTGTCCAACCTCGGCTATATTCTGGATGCGGCAGCCGCAGGAGAGATGACAGAGGCGGAGCGCTCAGAGCTTGCAAACGTGAATGCGTTTGAGGCGAAGTTTGACGAGGCGATGGATGACGATTTCAACACGGCGGATGCGATCGCAGCAGTGTTCGAGCTTGTAAAGTATGCCAACAGCAGTGTGAATTCCGGCAATACGAAATCTTTCGTTCAGGATGTCCGCGATGAGATCATCAAACTGTGTGATATTCTCGGAATTATCGCGGAGGAGAAGGAAGAGCTTCTGGATGATGAGATCGAAAAGCTGATCGAGGAACGTCAGGCAGCAAGAAAGGCAAAGAATTTTGCCCGGGCAGATGAGATCCGTAATCAGCTTCTGGAAAAGGGAATTACGCTTCTTGACACAAGAGAAGGAGTAAAATGGAAAAGAGCATAATATCTTTTGAGGAGAGCCTGGATCAAACGTTCAGGCTCTCCGAAAAGGACTGGAACATGTATTCGCCGCTGACCCTTGCATACATAGGGGACGCGGCGTATGAGCTTATAATAAGGACGATTTTCGTAAAGCAGGGAAATTGCCAGCCGCAGAAGCTTCATCAGAAGGTGACAGCCTGCGTCAGCGCGAAGGCCCAGGCGCGCATGATCGAAGCGCTGCAGCCGCTGCTTACACAGGAGGAGGCGGGCGTATACCGCCGGGGACGCAATTCCAAGCCGTACACGAAGGCAAAGAATGCTAGTATGCAGGAATATCTGGAGGCGACCGGATTCGAGGCTGTGATGGGATATCTGTATCTGAACCGGGAGTTTGACAGGATGAATGAGCTGGTGGCACGGGGGCTGGATGTGATTTCGTAGTGTTTTCCGCGTGGCAGGTTTCAAATATGCGCAGAGAGGCTCCTTTTTTGAGAACCGCCTGGAAGGAAGATGGAGAGAATTGCATCCTGGCAACGCGTCAGGAAGGATGAAAAGATGAAAAAAGAAAAGTATTATGATAACCTGCCGAAGGAGCAGGGAGAGGATACGTCGGATGGCCGTATTATTGAGGGGAGAAATGCCGTTCTGGAGGCATTCCGGTCAGGTAAGACGATCGACCGGCTGCTGATTCAGGACGGATGCCAGGACGGCCCGATCCAGACCATCAAAAGAGAGGCAAGAAAGCACGATACGATGATCGATTTTGTCAGAAAAGAGCGGCTGGAGCAGCTTTCGCAGACGGGAAGACATCAGGGCGTGATCGCGTATACGGCTGCGTATGAATATGCTGAGGTAGAGGATATTTTGAATGTGGCCTGTCTCTTATACACATCTCCGAGCCCACGAGACGGAGCTACATC
>CAMTFT010000380.1 GCA_947071365.1 uncultured bacterium
TGTAGCTCCGTCTCGTGGGCTCGGAGATGTGTATAAGAGACAGAGCTCACACCGTTTATCTCCATCAGATACTGCCCCGGTGCATCCAGCAGACTTCCCTGAAACAGCTCATACTGCGCCGTATCGTACGCCTCCTGGCTGCCAAACTTCATGACAATACTCGCTTCCCCATTCCACACCGAATTCATCAGTGCATTATAAAGCGTATCATAATCAAAATACTCGTAATAATACCCATTCAACTTATAATAATTATACGCATCAGAAGTACAGGCCGGCAGCTCAATCGAATTTCCCGGCACATGCGTCTTAAACAGGTCATATTCCGTGCAGCAAAGGTAATTGTAATTCTTCATCGTCCCGGCATCCACATTGTCCATCTGATTCGCAAAGACCGGATCACCCCAGGTCACGTCCACATAGTAATACACATCATCAATGCGCACCATGTTCCATCCGTGGTCTCCGCCGTCCTTGATCTGACCCGTAATATAAGTACAGAACAGCCCCATCCTGTTCAGAATATACTGGAATGCCTTGGAATATCCGGCGCACACAGAAGAATAATACAGCAGGGCGCTCTGAATATTCTGAGAATCCGCGCTTCCCGCACTGTATTCCACCGTATCAATAAGATACTCGTAAACAAATTTGATCTTCTGATACGTTGTCGCCTCCGGAGAAATCTGGCTGATGCACGCGTCGGCTGCCGCCTCCAGCTTCTCCCGCATCGAATCCCGGGCTTCCACTGGCACAGTAACCTCCAGATCGTAGGAAATAATATCCCCCGTCAGCCCGGATTGCTGAACCCGGGCGCTGCTTCCGATCCAGAAGATCTCCGGATGATCCGCCAGCACCGCATAATAAGCCCTCCAGAAATCATCCGCTCCAATCTTAGCCAGCACATTCCCGGAGTCCTCATTCCTCATAATGTGTACGTACATTTCCCGGTAGATCTCATGCAGCTCCTCCGGCAAATGATCATAATAGTATTCCTCCACATTCGTCACAATCCCGCTTTCCAGTGCAGCATTATCCCAGCTCTCCACCCCCGCTCCTGAAAATTCATATTTCACGCGTTCTGCGACGCCGCATCCCGTCTGCGCCAAAAGAAACACCACAAACAGAAAAAGCGTCGCAAATCGTTTCTTATCAAAATGCATCTTATCTACAATCCTTTCCACCTTCTGCCATTATTACTATCTATCGCTTCTATATCTGCCTTCTGCCATTACCTCTGTCTTTCAACGCTGCACCTGTCTTCTACGACCTCTCCCAGCACTCTGCGCAAACTCCCAGCGCAAGCTTCATGACATTAGCGCTCCCATTTGTCGCAGAGATCGTGGATCTCCCTCGTAAATTTATCCAGATCCCTGTTGGCACCGCCTTCATTCTGACGTATCACACCGATCAGCCGCTGCCCTGCCGCCAAAAGTCTCGCAAAGGTCTTCGTCACCTTCTCCCGGGCCGCAGATACAGAAGCTTCCTTCTTAATGCGAACCGGTGTCGGCTCCGCGATCCATCTGCCCGCTGCAAGGTCAAACTCTGCGCCGGAAAACGGTGCATCCGCGTTCAGCCCCAGCTCATCCACCAGTCGATTTCTGAATATCTCGCATACCGTATCTTCCCCATGCACAACGAACACCTTTTCCGGCTTCGTTTCAAAAGAGGATATCCAGCGAAGCAATCCCTGATTGTCCGCGTGTCCGCTGATACCCGGAAGCTTGCAGATTTCCGCCTTTACCTCAATCTCCTCGCCGAACAGCTTCACTTTTTCTGCTCCATCCAGCAGCGCGCGTCCCAAAGTCCCCACTGCCTGATACCCCACAAACAGCACCGTAGATTCTCTCCGCCAGAGATTATGCTTCAGATGGTGCTTGATGCGTCCGGCATCACACATTCCACTGGCCGATAAAATCACCTTCGGCCTGATGTCCTCATTGATCGCCTTGGAGTCCTCACTCGTAACAGAAGTCTTCAGTCCGGCAAAACCGATCGGATTGATCCCCTTTTCCAAAAGCTCCATCGCCTCATCATCAAAATCACTCCACATATGCTCCCGGAAAATTCCCGTGGCTTCATTTGCCAGCGGACTATCCACCCATACCTCAAACCCGTCATGGCCCTTTACCATCTGCTCCTGTTTGATCTGACGGATAAAATAAAGCATCTCCTGCGTACGCCCCACCGCAAAGGACGGAACCACCACGTTCCCGCCCCGGTCAAACGTTCTCTGAATGACCGCAGCCAGCGTTGCCGCATAATCCACCTGCTCTCCATGGCTTCCAGATCCACCTTCATGGCTTCTGTCCCCATACGTAGATTCCATGATCACGTAGTCTGCATCCTTCGGATATTGAGGATCACGAATCAACGGCTGATTGACATTTCCAATATCCCCGGAAAATACCAGCTTTTTCTCAACATCTCTTTCCCTGATCCACACCTCAATCGAAGAAGAACCCAGAAGATGCCCGGCATCAATAAAACGAATGCGAATTCCCTCCGCAATTATCACTTCCTTCTCATACTCACAGCGCACAAAGCAGGACAAAACACCGATCGCATCGTCCATATCGTACAAAGGCTCCACCAGCTCACGCCCTGCACGTTTCCCTTTTCTGTTCTTCCATTCCGCCTCAAACATCTGTATATGAGCACTGTCACGCAGCATGATCTCACACAGATCTGCCGTTGCCGCTGTAGAAAATACCTGCCCCTGAAATCCATTCTTATAAAGCAGCGGCAGCTTGCCGGAATGATCCATATGCGCGTGCGTCAACAGCACCATATCAATATCTGACGGTTTGACCGGCAGCGGCGCATTCTCATACGTATCCGGCCCCTGCTCCATTCCATAATCAATTAAAATCTTTTTGCCGCAGGCTTCCAGAAAAAAGCAACTGCCTGTGACCTCATGTGTCGCTCCCAAAAATGTAAGTTTCATAAAATTGCCCCCTGGTTCATTTACATGTTATTATTTTACCATCTTGAAAACATTTTCTCCACAGAATTTATA
>CAMTFT010000381.1 GCA_947071365.1 uncultured bacterium
AGATGTAGCTCCGTCTCGTGGGCTCGGAGATGTGTATAAGAGACAGCCTCTGTTTTTTGCTCCCCGGCCTCCCGGGATCCTGCCCTCCGACAGAAACAGGCCCGACAGTGTAAGGATCGTTCCGATACCAGCCAGCAGAGTTATCTTCTCCCGGAGGATCAGCACCGATGTCACAACGGTTATAACGGGAGTCATGTAGATATAAACGCTGGTCTTAAGAGCCCCCAGCACCTTCACCGCAAAATTCCAGGTGACGAAACACAGCGCAGACGCGCCAAGCCCCAGAAAGGTAATGTTGAACAAATACACCGGATTGGTGAACCGCATAAGCTCCAGCTTGAAATCAAACAGGAACAACACCGGTATCATAAACATGATTCCATAGCCGAATATCCGTCTCGTCGTAAGAATCGTATGGTATCCATAGCCGCTAATCTTTTTCGTCAGTACAGAATAGCATGCCCACACAAAGGCAGCCAGCAGAGCCAGCAAATCTCCCAGCGGATTCAGCTCCAGCTTGGAGCCGTTAAAGCTGATAAGGAAAATGCCTGCCATTGCCACAGCAAAGCCGATGAAAAATTCTGCCCTCAGATGTTCCTCCTCTTTCAAAAACAAATGACTCAGTACCGCTGTAAAAAACGGAGCCACCGAAATGATAACGCCGATATTTGACGCCATAGTATACGTCAGCGCAATATTTTCCAGCAGATAGTACATGCAGATACCGCAAAATCCTGCTGCTGCAAATGTCACTTCCTGATGCAGACTGGTTCCCTTCAATCGATGCGGATAGAATACTGTCAGCGCCAAAAACCCTATAACAAACCGGAAAAACAAAATCTCCACCGGCTCAAACCCCGTCAGCAGCACCTTGGTGGAAATAAAGGTCATCCCCCAGACCACAATAGTCAGCAGAGCCGCCAGACGGCCTGCCGTATTTTTATTTTTCATGTACTTTCTCCTCCTTTGCGTATCCACTTTTTCTCCCCACAACACTTTCTTCTCCAGCGCGTCCACTTTTTCTTCCCGCAGCGCTTTCTTCTCCGGCATATCCACTTTTTCTCCCCGTAAAAATCTCTCGATACACTCCCGGCGCCACTCCAATATACCTGTTAAAATAGTTAGAAAAATGGCTCTGGTCAGAAAAGCCAGTCCTCATCGCAGCCTCCACCGGCATCACTCCCTGCTCCAGAAGCTTTTTGGCCTCTCCAATGCGCACATTTTCCAGATATCTGTACGGCGTGATCCCCTTCTGCCTCGTAAATGAGCGAAGCAGCGTCGATTTGCTGAGGCCCACGTGGCGGCATATCTGTTCCAGACAGATATGCTCCGCAAAATGCGCTTCCATAAAACTGCAGGCCCTTTCCACTTCGTCACACCATTCCATAACGCATTCTTCCGGTGCCTGTCCGTATCTTCGAATCAACAGCGACAAAAGGAAAAGAAATCCTTCCTCTTTTCCAAAACTGCAGCTTCCCTTCATTATCAGCTCATGAAGCGGGCAGAGGTGACACGTTACCTCTTCATCGAAAATCACATTTTCAGAAAAAACTGGCAGCTCCCTGCTCCCGGTGATCTCTTCTGCCAGATTTTTCATAACGCTTTTAGAAACATGAAATCCCCTGTAATCCAGCACACCGCCATCGCTCTGGACACACGCATGGTTATCGCCTGGGTTAAAGAGAACCGTATTCCCTTTCCGAATCGTATATTCTTT
Source organism: uncultured bacterium (assembly GCA_947071365.1). Taxonomy (GTDB): domain Bacteria; phylum Bacillota; class Clostridia; order Lachnospirales; family Lachnospiraceae; genus Choladousia. The sequence continues at coordinate 1,718 of CAMTFT010000381.1, forward strand.
ATTTTTGCAGGACAACGCACGCTCCCCTGATTCAATAAAGCCGATGACATAGTATTCGTGGAAATGGTTTGGGAAGGGCTGAATGAGTCCCTCAAATCGATATGCTTCGATTTTTAATTCCTCATCATAAACTACCGTCCGCATCTCTCTTTTCATGTCCTCCCCTCCTTCCCCGCCGGAACTGAAATGTGCTCTCACATTCTGACTGCTTCATCCAGACAGACAAACGCACACCTACGCCGCGGCAAATCATAAAATATAAGGAGCACCGCATCTTTCGTCCGCGTATGCTCCATTATTCTATCACTCACTTTTTCAGAAGGCTTGTAAAATATCTTCATTTCATCTCCGGATATATATTCCATCGGCACCCACGTACCGCCCATCCGGATAATCGCGCTTTTCCTGATAACAAAGCTCCCGCAGCATAGCGTATTCCTGCTTCGCAATATGCTGCATCAGCCTTGCTGGCATACCAATGTAAATTTCCTCTTCCTTTGTATTGGCGCCCGCCCTTGTTTTACCTTCCTGTCCAGTGGTGCCTTTTTCTACGCTCTCTCCGTAAAAATCCGGAACACGCAGACAGATCTCCACGTCCTCACCTTTTATCTGCATTCCCTGTTCCTGAAACAGTTCAAAAACAGGTTTGTAATATGATTTGAAATAGTTCTCTTCACTGATATCCAGATGTTCCCCTTCATTGCCTTCCGGATCTCTCACGATCGCACACAGGTATCCGTGGTCATAATACGTCATGCACACGGCTGCCGGATCTGGCTTCTGTCCGTTCACCGACGCGATAGCCGCTACCTGCTGGCTGCCCTTGTCCAACGCCTGGATCCTCTTATTGCTGCCGCCCTTCGCCTCCCACACGCTCCAGGAATCCTCTGCCATACAGTAGCCAATCATATCCGGACGCCATTCATTATCAAAATAGTCAATAAACCCTCCGCCATACGTTCTTTCAATCGTATTCAAATGCGTCAGATAATCGACATTAAACATTTTCCTGCTGATCAGTTTCGTAAAAAACATGCCAAGATAATAAGAGATCACGCTCTTTTCCGAGGAATCAAGATACGCCGTGCGCTTTGATTTCTGCAGGCGGTCTCCATTTACCTCCAGCGCAGTCTCCACAAGGAACATTTTATACAGGATCTCCATTTTGCGTGTATTCATATAGGCCGGCGTAAGTCTCTGAATCGGCATTCCGCACGTAATGACTGCATGCAGTAGCTCCATATTCGTGAACTCCAGCTCTACCATTTTGTGCGCCAGCCCCGTTACACTGTTGCAGTCC
>CAMTFT010000382.1 GCA_947071365.1 uncultured bacterium
CTACACCTATTAAGTCGTCGGCAGCGTCAGATGTGTATAAGAGACAGGTCGCTGAGTAAGGGAGCTGACATGGTTCCAATCAGGAATGAAATGGAGCATGTACAGCTTTATCTGAAAATTCTGAAGAAGCGGTACGTAAAGAAGTTTGATTTTGAGATAGAATCCTTTATGCGCGTATCGGATATGGAGAGCTTTCTGGTGCCCAAACTGATTTTGCAGCCTCTGGCGGAGAATGCGGTCCATCATGGATTTGAGATGATCCAGGAGGGCGGGAAGATACATATTTCGGTGGACTGTAAAGAAAAACAGATTATTTTTGAGGTATACGATAACGGGGCCGGAATAGAAAAGGAGACACTGGAATCGCTCAATAAGGCGCTGCAGAGTACGGGAAATTTTGAGCTGCAGAGCAACCAGAACGGATACGGTATTTTCAATATCAACGCAAGAATAAAAAATGTGTTCGGGGAGGAATATGGGCTGCATTATGAGAGTGAGGAAGGAAAATATACCGTTGCAAAGCTGATCCTTCCCTGCAATAAAAAATAAGAATGGGTTGTTTTATCCGAAACAAGATTGTATAATGTATTTCATGCAACAGGGGGCTGCTTCGCACTGCCATGTACAGGCAGGCGCGGGAAGCCCCTGAAAATACTGGAGGAAATATGGCATACAAGTTTGAAAGCAGAGTACGCTACAGCGAGATGGATATGGAACAGAAGCTGACGCGTATGGCATTGGTGGATTATTTTCAGGATTGTTCTACGTTTCAGTCCGAGGAGTGCAACAACGGGCTGGTGTATCTCAGATCGAAGGGCATGGCATGGATGATTCTGTCGTGGCAGATCGAGATCTTAAGGCGGCCCAGCCTTGGCGAAAAGATCACGATAGCGACGTGGCCGTATGGCTTCAAGGCGTTTTATGGTTATAGAAACTATGCAATGTACGATGCGGCGGGAGAGATGATTGCAAAGGCCAACAGCGTCTGGGCCCTTATCGATGTGGAGACGGGGCACCCGGCCAGAGTCACACCGGAGATCATAAACAGCTACCCCCCGATGGAGGAGAAGCTTTCGATGGAGGAATGCTCCCGGAAGATCCAGGTGCCGAAGGAGCAGGAGCGGAAGGATGCGCTGCAGGTATGCCGCTATCATCTGGACGTCAACAGGCACGTAAACAACGGCCAGTATATCCGTATGGCGGAGGAATATCTGCCGTCACGTTTTGAGCCGAAGAGGCTGCGGGTAGAATACAGGAGGCAGGCGAAGCTCCACGATATGATAGTGCCCATGGTGCATGAGGAGCAGGACAAGATCGTTGTAAGCCTCTGTGACGAGCAGGAAAATCCGTATTCCATCATAGAATACAGCAGGTAAGGAACGATGTATTATGGCAGAGCGCTGCAATCTGGGCACACTTTAGAATGGATGTCTCAATAAACATTTTATGAAATGTGTCCGGACGTGCATCGCAGACGGTGAAATACATTGACAGGAGAGAATATGTTATTAATAGGAGAAAAACAGGAGCTTGAGATAGTGAAGGAGGTCGCTTTCGGCGTTTATCTGGCGGAGCAGGCCGGGGATAAGGAGACGGTGCTTCTGCCGAAAAAAGAGGTGGAGGCCGGAATGAAGTGCGGGGACAGGATAAGCGTATTTCTGTACAGGGATTCCAGTGACCGATTGATCGCCACGAGGCGGAAGCCGCTTCTGACCATCGGAAAGACATCGGTGCTGAAGGTGAAGGATGTGACGAAGATTGGAGCATTCCTTGACTGGGGACTGGAGAAGGATCTTCTTTTGCCGTTCCATGAGCAGACAGCAAAGGTCTATCCGGGAGATGAGTGCGTCGTGGCTTTGTATCGGGATAAGAGCAGCCGGCTGTGCGCGACGATGAAGGTGTATCCGTACCTGAGCAAAAACTCACCGTACCGGGTGGAGGATCAGGTGCGGGGACGAGTGTACGAGCTCAGCGACAATTTCGGTGCCTTTGTGGCGGTGGATGACTGTTATTCCGGACTGATACCGAAACGGGAAGGAATGGCCGGGCTGAAGGTGGGCAGTATCGTCCGGGCCAGAGTGACCGGTGTCAAGGAGGACGGAAAGCTGGATCTTTCGATCCGGGACAAGGCGTACCTGCAGATGGATGAGGATGCGGAGTATGTGATGCAGACCATTGAAGAGTATGACGGCGTGCTTCCCTTTGACGATAAGGTATCGCCGGATATCATTCAGCGCGAATTCGGGCTCAGCAAGAGCGCCTTCAAGCGCGCTGTGGGCCGGTTGATGAAGCAGGGGCGTGTGGAGATCCGAAACGGACATATCAGGAAGCTGTGACGTAATGATATCAGAAAGCGAATGGCTTTGAAAAAGTAATGAGATTCATGTAAAGTAATTTTGCCGATATGATCCCGCCACGATTTTGTGTGGAAATTGCACGTCTTCCGAAGACGTTCTGCTGAAAGTTGAAGCAATAGCGACAAAGCAATTTTTATCATTTTCCGGAAAACCGAAATAGTGCTGAAAATGCGGGAAACGCTTGCTTTTCCGGCGTTTTCATCGTATACTGCAAGCGTAAACAAGAGGTAAGCAGAAAGGAGAAACAAGCATGAAAGTACAGAATATTAAGAACATCGACAAATTCTTTCAGGTAGTAGACGCTTGTAAGGGAAAGGTAGAATTAGTTACAGGAGAGGGCGACAGACTGAATCTGAAGTCTAAGCTGAGCCAGTATGTTTCCATGGCAAATATTTTCTCAAACGGCGAGATTCCGGAGCTTGAGATTATTGCTTACGAAAGAGATGACATCGATAAGCTGATCGAGTTCATGATGAACGAATAATCAGAGTTTCCGAATATACATATCTGAAACGGCGAGGGGCTGCGAATGCAGCTCCTTTTTTGAATAATGACGGAAAAACCACAATTTAAAGTGGAATATATTTGACAGATATTCCAAAATAAAATAGACCTGTCTCTTATACACATCTCCGAGCCCACGAGACGGAGCTACAT
>CAMTFT010000383.1 GCA_947071365.1 uncultured bacterium
AGAAGAAAAATGGCTCTAGGGTTCACACCCTAAAGCCGCTTTGTCTACAGTCTGAGGCAGCCGACTGGCTGCCTTTTTTGGAGAAGGTATTTCTTCTAATTGGGGTGTAGCAAAAACTATATAATGTATTGGGGGGTTTTACGGTGATTAGTATAGCATCGAGTCCCAAATAAGTGTGCACAAACTTCACAAAAAACGCTGTCTGTTTTTGTCTATTTTGTACATGTCATTTTTGCCCCGCCGAAAAAATCCCCGCACGCAATCACTTTTTCGTTATTTTGCTCTCCGTCATGCGGCTGTTCAAAACCGCCTTCCTCTGATATCAGGAGATGAATTTATACGGAAAACAGTGCCTCGAATTCCTCTCTTCCGATCTTCTCCTTCTGAATCAGAAGCTGCGCGCAATCATGCAGCACCTTTTCGTGCTCAGCTACCATTTCTCTGGCTTTCGCATGGGCTTCATCGATAATGCGTTTCACTTCCTCGTCAATGATGGAAGCCACCGCTTCGCCGTACGCTCTGGTATGTGCCAGATCACGGCCGATGAATACTTCCTCGTCGTCGCTGTCATAATTGATCAGGCCGATTCTGTCCGACATACCGAACTTCGTCACCATCGCCTTCGCAATGCTGGTGGCCTGCTTGATATCCTGGGAAGCGCCCGTTGTCACATCACCGATCACCAGCTCTTCCGCAACGCGGCCTCCGAGGCTGACAATGATATGCTGCAGCATCTTACCCTTCGTGTTGAACATCTCATCCCGCTCCGGCAGAGGCATCGTATACCCTGCTGCTCCGCGGCCTGTGGGAATAATGGAGATCGTATGCACCGGGCCCACATCCGGCAGAAGATGGAACAGGATCGCATGGCCCGCCTCATGGTATGCCGTAATACGCTTTTCCTTTTCAGAGATCACGCGGCTCTTCTTTTCCGCTCCGATTCCCACCTTGACAAAGGCGCGGTTGATATCGGCCTGCCTGATATAGACTCTCTGCTCCTTGGCTGCTAGGATCGCAGCCTCATTCATCAGGTTTTCCAGATCTGCTCCCGTAAATCCGGCGGTCGTCCGCGCTACCTCTTCCAGATTCACATCATCCGCCAGCGGCTTGCCCTTGGAATGTACCTGCAGGATCTCTTCTCTGCCTCTCACATCCGGCCTTCCCACCGCCACCTGACGGTCAAAACGTCCCGGTCTTAAGATAGCCGGGTCAAGGATATCCACCCGGTTCGTAGCAGCCATAACGATGATTCCCTCATTTACACCGAATCCGTCCATCTCCACCAGAAGCTGGTTCAGCGTCTGCTCTCTCTCATCGTGGCCGCCGCCCATTCCGGTACCCCTTCGTCTGGCTACCGCATCGATCTCATCAATGAATACAATACACGGCTGATGCTTCTTGGCCTCCTCGAAAAGGTCTCTCACTCTGGAAGCGCCGACACCGACGAACATTTCCACGAAATCAGAACCTGAAATGCTGAAAAACGGCACGCCGGCTTCCCCTGCAACCGCCTTTGCAAGCAGTGTTTTACCTGTACCCGGAGGGCCCACCAGTATCACGCCCTTCGGTATTCTGGCGCCCACCTGGATGAATTTTGACGGCTCCTTCAGGAAGGATACGATCTCTTCCAGATCCTCTTTTTCCTCCTGAAGCCCCGCTACATCCTGAAATGTCACCCTCTTTGCATCCGGGCTCACCATTCTGGCGCGGCTCTTGCCGAAATTCATCATTTTGGCATTGCCGCCTCCTGCCTGACGGTTCATCATACCGAAAATAAATATGATCAGGAATCCCATCAGCAGCACCGGAAGGATCGTCGTCAGAAATACACTGTCGTGTACCACATCGCTGACATCCACCGCGACATCCGTATCTTCCAGCAACTTCTCCGCTTCTTTTACATCCGTGACATTTACGATCTTGATCTCGCCTGAAGAGGTCGTCACCCGCAGCACGCCGGTGGGCACCTCCCGGTTCTGTGTAATTGCAACCTTGACCACGTCTCCCTGATCCAGGGCTTCCTCAAACTGGCGGTAATTCCAGGTCTGGCTTGCTTCCAGCCTGTCACGGAAAGTCGCCACCAGAAGAAAGATCATGAGAATTCCCACGAGATAGAAGACGAGTCCTCTCGCATTTCTGTTCAATTTATATCTCCTTTCCTGCCTTTATGCTTCGTACGTTCATTCCTCTTTTTCAGAGTATGTGTTTACTCCCCTACAAATTCCACAATACCGATGAAGGGAAGATTGCGGTATCTCTGGGCATAATCCAGTCCATATCCGACTACAAACTCATCCGGAATATTGAAGCACGTATAATCGACCTCCACCTGGGTCACACGGCGCTCCGGCTTGTCAAGCAGCGTGCAAAGACGAAGAGACTTCGGATTTCTCTTGCCCAGGATGTCGATCAGATAGCTCAGCGTACGGCCAGAATCGATAATATCCTCCACGATCAGAACGTCCTTACCGTCAAGCGGCTCATCGAGATCCTTTACGATGCGGACAACACCGCTGGACTTCGTATCATTGCCGTAGCTCGTCACGGACATAAAGTCCATGGATACCGGCACCGTAATACGCTTTGCAAGCTCACACATAAAAAAGACGCTGCCCTTCAGCACACAGATCAGATGAACTTCTTTTCCCGCATAATCCTCACTGATCTGCTTTGCGATCTCAGCGATCCGTGCATTTACTTCCTGTTCCTGCAAAAAAATCCTTACTTTTTCTTTCATTTGCTTCTTTCCTCCAACTGTATTTTTATCACTTTTTTCGTCGCTCTTGTGACCTTTGCCGCTTCACTGATGCGGTATCCCATCACCCACAGTATATGGGAGCCCTCCGCCAGCAGCCACATCTGATTCCTTTTGTCCCGTGGTATTTTACAGTCAATCAGATAGTCCTTCAGCTTTTTTCTGCCTCCCTGTTCATTTATCACCAGATAATCTCCGGTGCGCCTTGTACGGAGCAGAATATCATCATTTATTGTATCATATCTGTCTCTTAT
>CAMTFT010000384.1 GCA_947071365.1 uncultured bacterium
ATGTAGCTCCGTCTCGTGGGCTCGGAGATGTGTATAAGAGACAGGATATGGACGGCGTCCTGATCAACACAGAACCGGTACATTTCGGCATCTGGAAGCAGATCTGCGCAGAGTACGGTGTCACGCTGGAATACGACTGTTATAAGGAGTGTATCGGCTCGACCCTGAACTTCTTATATGATCTGCTCCAAAAATGGTACGGCCTGTCCTTTCACGATGACCCGTCAGCCAAAAAACGCTTCGCCGAACTGAAAGCGCAGTATCTGGACGCAAACGGCGTTCCGGCGATTCCGGGCGCTTCTGAGGCTGTCAGAAAGCTGTATGAAAAAGGGTATCTGCTGGCTGTCGCCTCATCCTCTGCACCGGAGTATATCGATTACAGCATGAAAGAGCTGGGCATTGACAGATATTTCCACCGCATGGTATCCGGTGAGCTGGTGGAGCATCCAAAGCCTGCGCCGGACGTTTTTCTTGAGGCCGCAAGGCAGCTCCAATGCACTCCCTCAGAATGCATTGTGATAGAAGATTCCCGCAACGGAAGTCTGGCAGCCAAAGCTGCAGGTATGACATGCCTCGGCTTCTACAATCCCGACTCCGGAAATCAGGATCTGTCCGCGGCAGATGAGATCTTTACTGATTTTGCAGACCTGCCGGAAAAAATCCTTCAAAGATAAAAGCATCGTAATTCGCCCTTGCCGCTTCCAATTGCTTTCCGGAACGGACAGTCCACGCTGCGCAGGGACAGCCAAACAGCTTCCGACAGATATTTTTGGATATTGCTTTTCTGTCCCGGATATCGTAGGCGATAAAATCCGGACGGCTCAGAAAATTGAACAGCAGAGCGCGCGCTGCAAGCTGCGGCAGGCGATAATCACCCTCCTGCCGCTGAAAATTCATGGAAAGCTGGCCGCGGCAGATCTCCGGCCTGTGCCTGCGATACCACCAAAGGGCCTTCGGATGGAAGGATTCAATCACGTATTCGCCGCGGTAATCCCTCAGATATTCGTCCGCCCTTTCACAGATACGGCTGTGCAGCCCCTTGTATTTCATCTCAATCAGAAGCGGCACCTTTCCATCTACCGCCTTCAGCACTTCATCAAATTTCGGAATGCGCTCCTTCGTCTCGCTTATCGCGAAGGACTGCAGCTCCTCGTACGTATAATCACTGAGTTCTCCTTCAACTCCGCAGATTCTTTTCAGATCAAAGTCATGAAATACCACCACTTCATCATCCCTGGTGAGTTGAATGTCGAGCTCTATTCCATAACCGGCGTTCACAGCTTTTTTGAATGCTGTCATCGAGTTTTCCGGTACACCGTTTTTCTTATTGTGAAGCCCTCTGTGGGCATAAAAAACACCTTTCATTTTGTTTGCCCGCCGTCCAAGGCGCGGCATGATTGCAAACAGGTAAATGCCGGCCGCTGCCAGCAAAAATCCTGCTTCCTGTTCCATGTTTCTCCCTCATTTCCCTGTCTGTTTTATATTATCGGCCGTAAGTTCAGGCGGCCGTCCATATTATACTCTATTCTGTTCTTTTTGTACACGGTCAGCCAGGGGCTTTTAGCGGATTTTGTTTTTCGGCAAATATTCATGACAGGTTTTCATGCATACATGCTTCCTGATTACGTAAGATCCAATAGAACATGGTAGAGGGATAATATATGCGCATTGTTTTTCCTTTTATGCATTGTTTGATAAACATAACAAAATGAATACTTTAAAGAACAATCTACGGCTTTTTTATCTATTGCCTTTTCTGGTAACTTTACTTCCATAAGATTTTTTAGCTTGTCCATCTTCCCAGCTTCCAAAAAGGAAATCATGCCCGCCTCTGACATACATCTACTATATTCATTATCCTCAAAACGTTTAATGCCTTCACCATAATATTGATTTTCAAATTGAGCCTTGGTAATTGTATCTTTCAAAAAACGCTTACATTCAAAACATATGTAGCAATCTTCTCTTAACCCATCCAAATAGCAGCAAATATCCATACGTTTTGTTTTTTCACCCACCTCATATCCAATAGGTGCTGTAATATGAAATTCTGCTTTTCTGTTTCGCATATATTCTACAAGTTCCGTTCTCCGCTCTTCTTCCTTTTTGACCATAGCACGACTTTCAGTCCCAATATCCCGATATGCCTTTACTACAAGGTGAATGTAATTTTCAATATAACCCGCCCGGAATAATTTAGTCCATGAAGGAAAACTTTTACTCATATTCCGTTCCTCCTGCTGCACACATTATTTCACTCGTTATTTTGGCCGCCAGTTTCTTCGCCTTACCTAATGTCCAATTTGCTTTTTCTTTACTCTGTACTACCTGAAATCCATCATTTACAAATTGCAGTACTCTTCGCTGAACTAATAGCTGCTCATTTATTTTTTCCAGTCCTGACAAGCCAATAATATCAGAAGGACTATGTATTTCTCCATCATCAAAAGAAAAATACATAATCGTATAAAAATCTCCTTCCTGTTTTCTTGCTCTCCATAAAACGTCTAATTCCTGCTTCATGTAATAATTAAAATATTCACAAAGATAATTTGCAAATCTTTGATAATCCTCTTCGTCTGCATATATATTTCTCTGACGCTTTTCTGAAAATCTTTCTATTCCTTCTTTGATTATAGAAATATGAAATTTATCAAAGCCATATAATTTGCAAATAAGCTCATTCAATTTAACCTGCAGGCGTTGTTTTACTGTTTCGTCTATGGGCCATGGTGTTTCTGGTCTAAGTTCCCACTCCTCCTTTACCCGATTTTCTATTTGAATTACGAGTTGCACCACATCCTGCATATCTTTATTTTCCCTGTCAAACGGCGGCATCGGAAAATTTTCTATATCTGCCTTAGTAACTTCTGGTTTTTTCGCCGCTTTCACTTTGGACATATAGAAAGTGTAATAAAGAAAGACATCCGAATTAAGTAGTCCCTCTATATATCTTAATAGCTGTCTCTTATACACATCTGACGCTGCCGACGACTTAATAGGTGT
>CAMTFT010000385.1 GCA_947071365.1 uncultured bacterium
AGGCGCTTGCACTATAAATGCCGGGGCAGGTATGCAGCAGTATCGGCATTTGGCGGCACCGGAGCGGACGGAATGCACATTCGCATGAATAGGGGATGGCGGTAAAAGATTACCACGCTTAATACAGGAGCATAATCAAACAGGAGGAATAAGTATGGATACAAGAATTTCAGGGAAAACAAGACTTTTGGGAGTAATAGGAAGCCCGATCAAACATTCCGGTTCGCCGCTTATGTATAATTTCTGTTTTGACTATTACGGTATGGATTGCGTTTATCTGGCGTTTGAGTGTGACGAATCCCAGGTGAAGGATACGCTTGCGGCCATGCGCCGGCTGAATATGCGCGGAGCCAATGTCACCATGCCCTGCAAAAAGGAGGTGGCCCGCAATATGAACCGGCTATCTCCGGCGGCAAAACTCATCGGGGCAGTGAACACGATCGTTAATGAAGGTGGTGTGCTGATGGGGCATATGACGGACGGAATGGGTGTAGTGCTGGATCTGAAAGATCACGGTATTTCTGTTGCAGATAAAAATATTGTTCTTTTGGGGGCAGGCGGTGCGGCAACAGCCATTATGGTACAGTGTGCGCTGGACGGTGCAAAATCGATTTCCGTATTTAACCGGGGGGAAGAGACACTGGCAAAGGCACAGGCGATAGGAGACAGGATGGCGGCGGACGGGATTGCATGCAGGACAGAATATCGTCTTCTGTCGGAGCAAGAAAGACTGCATGATACGATACGCAGTGCAGATATTCTGATCAACGCTACATCGGTGGGGATGCGGCCGATGCATGAGGGCGAATCTCTTGTGACTGACATGACGTCGTTCCATGAGGAACTTGTGGTTTATGATGTCATATACAATCCGATGGTTACGAAGCTGATGAGTGATGCCCTGGAAAACGGATGCAGAGAAGAAAATGTTATCGGCGGAAAAGGGATGCTTCTATGGCAGGGAGCAGGCGCGTTCAAGCTGTATACGGGACTTGAGATGCCGGCACAGGAGCTTAAGGCTTTTCTGGCAAAGAGGGAAGCGGAAGGAGCGCCGGTGATGCGGGATGTTGCGGAGAATGTGATGTATGGATAATGCAGGCTGGTGTTTGTGACATATTCCAGCAGAGGACTTTAATAAAAATAAATGTATTTACGGAACTGCGTTCACATTTTATGAATGAAAAGTGGAACGCAGTTCCCTTGTATATTGCGGATTTTTCATATAAACTGAATGTACAGCGGCTGTTAAATGGACAGAATACAGGAGGTTCGTATATGAAGATCGGAGAAGTGATCCGCAAATACAGAAAAGAAAAGCAGATGACGCAGGAGGAGCTGGCAGATTATCTGGGCATCACCTCCTCGGCCGTCAATAAATGGGAAAACGGGTATTCGCTGCCGGACATCACACTGCTGGCGCCTGTGGCAAGGGTACTTGGCATTACGACAGACACGCTTTTATCGTACAGGGAAGAGCTGACAAAACAGGAGATCAGCCGGATCATGGAGCAGTTTACGGAAAAGGCCATGGCGGGAGATTACGATGCGCTTTTTTCCTGGGCAATGGGGATTCTGCAGGAATATCCGAACAGCGGTACGCTGGCAATCAATATCCTGCCGGGACTTTATACGTACAGGAGCATTCTGGAGGCGCCGGAAGAATATGGTGACCGTATCAGGAAGGCTTATCAGCGTCTGTTGAAAAATCAGGACGAAGAGATCGTGCGCCGAGCGGCAGAGTTTTTATTTTATGGTTACATGGGTGAGGAAAAATACGATGAGGCTCAAAAGGTTCTCTCCTTTGTCCCGGAGCGTGACAGCGAGCACAGAATGATGCTGGCGCTTTTGCACCGGAGACGCGGGGAAAGTGATGAGGCGTACCGTATCTATGAACGGATGATTTTGGAGGGATATGAGAGGATTAACTGGGCTTTCAGCAATCTCTTTACGATGGATGCGGATACAGGAAATACGAGACACCGGGATCTTATCATGGAAAAGCAGGAGAAGCTGGCGCATCTGCTGGAGATGGGACGCTACCATGAGGTTTATCTGCGGCTGTATCCGGCAATGGAACAGAAGGATAAGGAGACTTCTCTGTATTTGCTTGAAGAGATGGTTCAGGGTATCAGCAACACACAGAATTATCGGGAGTCAGAGCTGTATTCCCTTACGGAGTTTGGAGAGGGAGACGTAAGGAATACAGCGTTTCTGCTCAGACAGTCCCTTGGCCGGGATGAAACCATAAATTACCTGAAAGATGACGAAAGGTTCGGGCGGATCATGCAGGAGCTGGAACGCCTTTGTGAACAGGCTATATAAATTAGGAGGGAAGAACCTGCAAGTCCGCCCAGCGCGCGACTAATGGCGCAATGCTTTCCCGGTCGGTAAAGTCCAGCTTCTGGCCGTACGTCTCCAGCAGCAGTCTGTCTTCTGAGGTCAACGATTCCGGAGATTTTTTCAGCAGCGCCTTTCTCAGCATGGACATCATGACTTTGTGAATTAAGCCAAGATGAGAGTAGTCGATGCCGCCTCGCAGGTGAAAAAGGCTGATTTTTTCCACCATTTCCGGTGATAATACCTTTGAAAGAGATGCTTTGATGTGCTCTGTGTTTACTGTATCGGTTGGGTCAGCCAGCCCGCAGGTGAACAGGAGCACATTTTTATTGCGCAGCGTGTCCCAGTTTTTTGTTATCAGGGAGATGCCGCTGACGCCGCCGGCGTACAGCCCGCCTCCGTAGATAATGGTATCGTACTGGGAAAGCTGTTCTTTTTTAAATTTATTGCAGGGAAACACAGGGCAGGACAGTGCTTCGCCCAGCCATGTTGCGTAACGCTTCGTGAACCCGTATTTCGAGTTGTAGATCACTGCGGTTCTGTTCATAAGAAATTCCTCCATTTTTATAAAAGTGCTACATTTGTAACTTTTTTCTGATATAATATCCTAAACCTGTCTCTTATACACATCTGACGCTGCCGACGACTTAATAGGTGT
>CAMTFT010000386.1 GCA_947071365.1 uncultured bacterium
CACCTATTAAGTCGTCGGCAGCGTCAGATGTGTATAAGAGACAGCTGTAATATAATCCCCTCTATTTTGCAAGTTCTATTTTCCCGCCGTTTGTTCACATTTTCTTCACTTTTTCACCATATTTCTTTCAAATATCTTCCACAGATTCTTCACACGTATGCTCTATAATAACCCATGAAAAGTTACAGAGCTGACAAGTTTTTTCATATTAAATTTCTTTTTCATTTCAGCCGGGAACAAAACATTCCCGGCCCTCCTTTTTTCCCCGGATACCTTTACCAGCTTTTCGTCCTTATTTTCAGCAAAATCAGTCCAGATTTTTCCCTGTGACCTGCTCATACACCTTCTGTATCTCCTCTTTCGTGGCAAGATTATCCGAAAACGCACTGGCGCTTCCCGCAGCTACTCCCATGTGGAATGCATATTCATAATCCTGCTTTTCAAGCCAGCCCGCCATAAATCCGGCCACCATGGAGTCCCCGGCTCCCACTCCGTTCACCAACTTTCCTGACGGCGCAGGCGCATCATAGACCTTTCCATCCTCTGCAATCAGCACCGCGCCCTCTCCTGCCATGGAAATCAACACATTCTGCGCTCCTCTTTCCTGGAGCTTCCTTCCATAAGACACAACTTCCTTCCTGCTCTTTAATTCCACGCCAAAAATTTCACCCAGCTCATGATTATTCGGCTTGATCAAAAACGGCCGGTACGGAAGCACATTCAAAAGCAGTTCCTTCGTAGCATCTACTACGATCTGTACTTTCTTTCCCTCCAGCCGTTCCATAATTTTCTGGTAAGCATCATCCGGCATTGATGCCGGAATACTTCCTGACAGGAAAAGCACATCTTCCTCGCCCAGGCTGTCAAGCCGGGCCATCAGCATCTGCACCTTTTCCTCACTGATTACGGGGCCCTGCCCGTTGATCTCCGTGCCGTCGATCGACTTAAGCTTCAGGTTGATTCTCGTAAGTCCCTCATCGATCCGGATAAATCCGCTCTGTATGCCTGTCTTCTCCAGCCTTCTCACCAATTCATCCCCGGTGAAGCCGGCCACGAATCCAAGCGCAGTGCTCTCAATGCCAAGATTCATAAGAACCTGGGAAACATTGATTCCCTTCCCTCCCGGAAGCAAAAGCTCCGAATCCGTCCGATTCGTCAGCCCCAGCTTAAAGTCAGTCACGGACACGATATAATCCAGTGACGGATTGAACGTTACCGTATAGATCATTTTCCTTCCCCCTTATCTTTCCTGATCATTTTTGACTTTGTACCTTGATTGTACTTTCAAAATCATTCAAGGTCAATTAATTTCAGCTTTTTCTGACTGATTTCTGACTGATTATGACCGTTTTCATCACATCAAATGAGCTCATAAAATATTTCCGAAAATGCCAAAAGGACTGCAGCCATATTACAGCCACAGCCCTCTTTATATGTCAATATACCCTGTTTTTCATGGAAGCGCACACCCCTGTCATCAGACAAGCTCATACTTTACGATATCCATTTTCACCGCACCATCCGCAAAGAACGAAATGCCGTCCGCCTCCTGCTCCGTGTACATCGTTGCGGTCAACACCTGCTCGCCGTCATTGACAAATATCTCCACGCTGAACCGATCCAGGATCATCCGCAGCTTCAAATGCCCGTTTTCGCTGTTTACCTTACTCCTCCGCTGATGGATGATCGCTCTTCTGGAGCCGGAGAATTTGCGGTCGATCTTCAGTATATTTTCGTAAGGCCGGAAGCTGAGCGACGTCTGATACTGGGCATTCTGAGCAAAACGCACCGCAAATTTGTGGTAAAGCTCCTGCTTGTTTTCCGGGCGGATCTCCAGCTCCATATCTACTTTACGCCCTTTGATTCCCTCCAGGTTGATGGTATCCGTAACAGTAACATCTTTGTATTCGACTTTTCCGGTTCTCATATCCTCCAGCTCCCTGACCGGCTTCTGATACAATCGTCCGTTTTTTACGGAAAGCTCCCTGGGAAGGCTCATCTGTCCAAACCACGGTTCCTCCAGGGCGCGGATCGCACACGTATCCCAGTTCTGCATCCAGCCGATCATGATTCTGCGTCCATCCGGGGAAAGAACTGTCTGCGGTGCATAAAAATCAATGCCGTAATCGATGGATTGATTATGCTCTTCTGTAAAATCATCTTCTATTTCATCGTACTCACCGATCATGCACAGGGTTCCGTTGCCATTATGATACTCGTACCCCTGCGGCAGCATATCCTGTGGACTTGTGAGCAATACGCCTTTTCCATCCAGTTCAAAGAAGTCCGGGCATTCCCACATCTTTCCAAAACGATTATTGTTTGCCGCAAATACTTTCTTAAATTTCCATTGGAATCCATCTTCACTTGTATACAGCAGGATCTGACCGCTTCCGTCCGCCGGCCGGCTGCCTATTATCGCATAGTAGCTGCCGTCGCTGCCCTTCCATACCCTGGGATCACGGAAATCCTCTCTGCTGCTGCCTTTTGGCAAATCCGCTTCTGTCAATACCGGGTTCCCGGCATATTTTTCATAATTGACACCGTCCCCGACTGCAATGCACTGCGTTTGAGTCTCATGGACGCTGCCCTCCTCTCCTGTTTCTCTAACTACACCTGTATACATGAGCAACTGCTTCCCATCGGGGAGTGTAATCGCACTCCCCGAAAAGCAGCCGTCCTTATCGTAGGCTTCGTCCGGAGCCATGGCCGCCGGAAGATACTGCCAATGCAGCAGGTCACTGCTTACAGCGTGCCCCCAGTGCATAGGCCCCCAATGGGAATCGTAGGGATGATATTGGTAAAAGAGATGGTATTTTCCATCGTAGAAGGAAAAACCGTTTGGGTCATTCATCCAGCCGACGCGCGGGCTCAAATGAAAATCCGGCCGTTTCTCCTCTTTGATGTTTTTTTCAAATATCTCCTCATAATTTCTTGCCTCACGTAAAATCCGGCTAATCATGATAAACCTCCTAAAGCTTACTTATTCAT
>CAMTFT010000387.1 GCA_947071365.1 uncultured bacterium
CGGCAAAGGAGCTGCTGGAGGATACTACCATGCCGATCAACGTGATCTCGATGTATGTGGGTTACAACAATTTTTCCTATTTTACGAAGGTATTTCGGGAGAATACGGGGATGTCCCCAAATGAATACAGGAAAAAACACAGAAGCAATCCGGTTCTGCGAAAAAATTGAAAAAGGAGTTTACTGTGCTATGCATTTGATACCGAAGCCGCAGCAATGGGCAGAAAAAGACGGAATATTTATTTTGGAGTATGACAGAAAAATCGTGATCCATCCTTTCTGTGATGCGAAGGTTTTTGGGTATGCGGGTATGCTGAAGGAGGAGCTGGAGCGGTACGCCGGATACGGTCTTGACGTCACCAGGGGAAAATCGAAGAAAGCGGCGGTGACGCTGGCGGTTGACCATGATCTGCCGGGAGAAGCGTACCGTCTTGTGGTGGATGAGCAGGGAGTTGTGATTACCGCGGGGACGGAAAATGGGATTTTGTACGGGATTCAGACGCTGCGCCAGATCATCCGGCAGAAGGGTGCCTGCATTCCATACATGAATATTTTTGATTATCCGGAAACAGCGGTCCGTGGGCTGCACTACGATGTGACGAGAGGCCGTGTCCCCACCATGGCGTACCTGAAACGCCTCGTTGATAAGATGGTATTTTACAAGCTGAACCAGCTTCAGCTCTATGTGGAACACAGCTTTTTGTTTGAGGACTGCAGCGAGGTGTGGCGGGATGATACGCCGCTGACTGCGGAGAATATTCTGGAGCTGGATACGTACTGCTGGGAGAGAAATATCGAGCTGGTGCCGAGCCTTGCCTGCTTTGGTCATCTGTATAAGGTGCTTCGGACAAGGACGTACCGCCATCTTTGCGAGATGCCGGATATGGCGGATGCGCCCTTCGGGTTTGTGGACCGGATGGAGCACCATACGCTGGACGTGTCGAATGAGGAGAGTCTTGCGTTCGTAAAAAAACAGATCGAGGAATTTCTGCCGTTGTTTACCTCAAAACATTTTAATATCTGCGCGGACGAGACCTTTGATCTGGGCCGGAGGCGGAGCAGGGAGCTGGCGCAGCAGAAGGGAACCAGAGGGATGTATTTTGACTTTTTAAAGCAGCTCTGTGAGTTCATAGTGGAAAAGGGAAAGATACCGATGTTCTGGGGGGATATTATTTGCAGGTTCCCGGAGGCGGTAGGGGAGCTGCCCAGGGGAACGATCTGTCTGAACTGGGGATATGAGCGGGATCTGTCAGATGAGACGACGTATCTGCTGTCAAAGGCCGGGGCCATCCAGT
This sequence comes from uncultured bacterium, assembly GCA_947071365.1. Taxonomy (GTDB): domain Bacteria; phylum Bacillota; class Clostridia; order Lachnospirales; family Lachnospiraceae; genus Choladousia. The sequence continues at coordinate 1,295 of CAMTFT010000387.1, forward strand.
ATTGCTGTCCGGGTGTCGCCGGTTGGGATCAGTTTGTGAACAGGCTGGAGGATGCGTATGAGAATATCCGCCGGATGTGCAGCTATGGTGTGAAATACGGGGCTGCCGGAATACTGAATACGGACTGGGGTGACTGCGGCCATATTAATCACCCGGATTTTGGCATACCCGGGATCATCTACGGCGCAGCTTTCTCGTGGAATAAGGAGATTCCCTCCTTTGAAGAGATAAACAGGCAGATATCGTCTCTGGAATATCACGACAGTTCCGAAAAATTCGTTGGTATTGCGGCGGAAATATCAAAGCACTGGGCCTTCAAATGGCGTGACCTGGTAAATGTTATGGAAGGCAGGGAATGTATTTCGGGGATGGTTTCTCCTGCAAAGGCGCAGGAAGAGACAGAAGTTCTGGAATCGATTAAAAGACAGCTTTATGAGATCCTCCCCAGCCTCGGGACAGAGACGAGGACGCTCATCAAACCGTATCTTGTGGCGATTGAGGGGATGGAGCTGGTGCAGGAGGCCGGGGCTGTGTTCGCGGCGTGGGAATATGCCGGGGAAAATGATAAGGAAGAGAATGGCGTAAAAGGGCAGGGGGTGTCAGGAGGCGGCAAGGCACCAGGAGGCGGCAAGGCGGTGTACGACGCAAAGAGATGCGATACAACTACGGAATGCGCTACGGTGTGTAGAGAGACTCCCGCATGTCAGCTCGCCACGCGCCTGGAAGAGTGGTTCTATCAGTATAAGATCGTGTGGCGCAGCATCAGCCGGGAATCCGAACTGTATCGGATTCAAAATGTGATATTTTGGTGTGCGGATGCACTGCGCGCCGGTCGGTTCCCAAGTTCCCAGAAGGCCACGGCGCTGGCGGCGGCTACATTCAGGGAGTCTACCCCGTGGGACATGGGAATGCGCACAGTGTAATCGCAGTCGGCAATCGTGCAGGAGGCCAGGCCGTCACCTTCCGTCCCGAGAACGATAGCCAGCTTTTCCTCTGCCTGAAGCTGTGGATCATCAATGCTGACAGACTCATCGCTAAGCGCCATGGCAGCAGTCTTAAAGCCCAGCTCCATCAGAAAATGTATGCCGGGCTGGGGCCATTTTGAATCGTCATCGCCTTCACGGCCAAGATATGTCCAGGGAATCTGAAAGACAGTCCCCATACTGACACGGCTGGCCCGGCGGTACAGAGGATTGCTGCAGGCCGGGGTGAGCAGTACGCCGTCAATGCCAAGCGCCGCCGCAGAGCGGAAGATGGCACCGACATTTGTGGGATTTACCACATTTTCAAGAACGGCGATCCGGCGGGCACCTTCGCATATCGCCGCGGCCTTTGGTAGACGCGGCCGACGCATGGCGCACAGCACGCCGCGGGTCAACTGGAAGCCGGTCAGCTTCGTCAGGACATCAAATTCGGCAGTATAAACGGGAATATCTTTGCAGCGGGCGACGATTTCCCGGGCTTCTCCTTCGATATGCTTTCGTTCCAGCAGAAGCGAAACGGGTACGCAGCCTGCGTCAAGGGCGCGTTCTACTACTTTGGGGCTCTCAGCGATGAAGAGTCCCTTTTCAGGTTCGTGACGGTTAAGAAGCTGGTTTTCTGTGAGGCGGGTGTAAACGTCCAGTTCCGGGGCGGAAAAGTCGGTGATCTGTCTCTTATACACATCTGACGCTGCCGACGACTTAATAGGTGT
>CAMTFT010000388.1 GCA_947071365.1 uncultured bacterium
CCCAGCATCTCAAAAAACGTACCGTGGCGCGCTGTTTTTCCCACATTCTCGATATCGCCGGTACGGATACACTTCTGGCACGTAGCGACCCGGCGCTTCGGCGGAATCTCTGCTCCCGTAAAATATGGCTTCAACGGTGCCATGCCTGCATTGATCAGAAGCAGGCTGTTTTCATTGTGCGGCACCAGAGAAAAGCTGTTCATAACCAGATGGTCTTTACTTTTGAAAAAGTCCAGATACATCTTTCGTAACTCATTCACTCCGTATTTTTTCACAATAATTCCTCCAACGTCTCTTTCTTGATTCTGATAAAAATCTTACTTCTCTGCCTCAGTCCCGGCTGCATTCTTCGCATCCTTCCGGTCACGCAGCTTCTTCCCGCAGAAAATTGCTGCAAGAGAAACACCGACTAAAACAATTAACTTTATCAGTTCCAGAATAAATTCACTAAAAATTGCTGCCATCCTCTTTCTTCCTTTCTCTGCTTCATAAAGCATACGTATTTTCCGGTCTTTGCTCCTCAAATCGCCGTCTGAGTCTTAAGCCTACCAAATATCATAGCACAGCGGGGGATGCATTTCAACAAAATTGTGAAAGTGTGCTGTGTTTTTCGTGAATATTCCCGGACATAGTAGACTAACCGGGATGTAGTAGACTAACCCCGGACGAGAAGATTACTCAGATGCCCGAAAGTTCCGAACCGCTCATCAACAGGTACTATGGTCTCATAATGCCTGCGCATCTGCCGCTGGCAACTCGGAAAATGTGCCTGATGCACATTTTCCTCAGACAATGCCAGCTAAAAATCCTGCAGGAAAGCAGGATTTTTGCAGATGCTCCGGCCTTCTGAGACCCAAGTACCTGTAATGATTCGCTATAGTCACTTTCAGGCATCTGAGCAATCTTCTCTGACAGTGGTTGGCCAAGACTGTAGCGATAGTCCCGAGCAAGCGTGACATCATATCATTTAGCAGGCCAGCAACACACAACAGGGAAGAACTTCGCAGGGCGTATCTGTGACTATCGCGAGTCGTGCAAATGGTTTGGTCACAGAATATCGTAAAAGGCGCAAAATTTCTGCGTTCCAGCAGAAATTTTAGCAGGCACTGTTCGAAAAAATGTGCATCAGGCACATTACCACGTTGCCTGCGGCGGCTTTGGAGATATTCTGTGACCTTAGCATTTGCCGACGCAGCGATTCGGAACAGAGGAGCCCTGCGAAGTTCTTCCCTGTGTCCTGATAGCCACAAACTGAATGATGCCATGGCTGAACTCGCATGTTACCATATGCCGCATCAGCACATCACATCCTCCAGCAATGTCTCCTTATCCGCGTCCGCCGCCGAAGTGGCAAGGCGGTCACACCGCTCATTCTCAGGATGCCCGTCATGCCCCTTTACCCAGATGAAGCGGAGCGCATGGGGCTGCGCCGCCTCCAGAAGCCGCTTCCAGAGGTCAATATTTTTGACCGGTTCGTTCTTGCCGCGCTTCCAGCCTTTTCGTATCCAGCCGTCGATCCATTTCTGGTTGAAGGCATCCGTCAGATACTTCGAGTCGGAGTACAGCTCCACCTCACATGGCCTGTTCAGCGCCTCCAGTCCGACGATTGCTGCCATCAGCTCCATACGGTTGTTGGTGGTCTTTTTGTATCCCTGGGAATACTCCCGCTCATGCAGCTCACCTTTGGAATCCACATACTGCAGGATCGTTCCGTATCCTCCCGGGCCCTCGGGGTTGCCCCTGGCCGCCCCGTCCGTAAATATCTTTACAAGCATCTATTCCTGTTTCCTCTCTGCACTTTCATCATTTTCCAGAAGCTCCCGGATCTTTTCCGTCAGCTCCCGGGACTTTTTCTGTTCCCGCCCGCTGGCGCTGATACCTACAACCAGATGGCCTGTTGACGCGATAGACGGGAAATAAAAATCACATTTCGTCTTGTCGGTGCACACATTCACCGGAATGCCCAGACACTTGCATGCGCTGTATATTTCCTGATTCGTCTTATTGTCATTCGTCGCCGCTATCACCAGAGAAGCGTCATAAATATCTTCCCGCTCATAATACTTTCTGAGGATCGTGAGCTTGCCTTCTGCCTCAAGCATTTTCAGTTCCTTATTCACTTCAGGCGCTATCACCACCAGGTGATTCGTAAACTCAATCAATGACCGTATCCGCCGCTTTGCGATCGTGCCCGCACCGGCAACTACGACTTTCTTATCAGAAAGATCCACAAACATCGGAAAGTAATGTTTTTCCTTGCCTTTCATGTTTTCCGCCTCACTCTTTCGTTCAATCACTGTTTTTACTATACCACAAGGATTCTGAAATGGAAACCAAAAAATTGTATCGACATTTCCAGACAATTGTAATATACTATCTCCGGACGTAACACGCCGTGGACAGGACCGGTCCGGTAATCAAACGGATCCATTCAGTACCTATGACACGGCGAATCTATATACAGCAGAGGTGAAATATGGCTATCAATTTTGTGAAAAAGCTGCCGATTCCAGCAGAAGTCAAAAAGCAATACCCTCTTTCTGAGAAGGTCGTTGCAATAAAAAAGGCAAGAGACGCGGAAATCCGGGACGTTTTTACCGGGAAATCCGATAAATTCCTCCTTATTATAGGGCCGTGCTCCGCAGACAATGTGGAAGCTGTCATGGATTATCTGAACCGCCTCGCCAAACTTCAGGACAAGGTCGGAGATCGTATCATTTTGATCCCCCGTATCTATACAAACAAGCCCCGTACCACGGGAGAAGGCTACAAGGGCCTGATGCACCAGCCAGACCCGGAGAAAAAGCCGGATGTTTTTGCCGGCATCGTCGCAATGCGCAGCCTTCATGCCATGGCGATCGAAGAAACGGGACTGACGGCAGCCGACGAAATGCTTTATCCTGAAAACTGGAGATATCTGGATGACCTGCTCTCCTATGTTGCCATCGGAGCCCGCTCTGTAGAAGACCAGCATCACCG
>CAMTFT010000389.1 GCA_947071365.1 uncultured bacterium
TACACCTATTAAGTCGTCGGCAGCGTCAGATGTGTATAAGAGACAGAAACTATGGTATACTACATCAGAAAGGGTGATTTTTATGCGTTTTATGCACATCGCGGATGTACATCTCGGTGCAGCCCCGGACCATGGATTCCTGTGGGCGAAGGACAGGGGGCGTGAGCTGTGGGAGAGCTTTCGCCGCTGCATTGAGGATGCGAATGAGAAAAAAATAGATTTGCTGCTGATTGCCGGGGATCTGTTTCACAGGCAGCCCCAGATGCAGGAGCTTAAGGAAGTAAATTATCTGTTTTCTACGCTGGAACGGACGATTGTCGTACTGATCGCAGGCAACCACGATTATCTGAAGCCCTCGTCTCCGTACCTGAGTTTTCCGTGGAATGAGAACGTCATATGCCTGTTCTCGCCGGAGTGTGAACGGGTACGGCTGCCGGAGCTGAAGACAGAGATCTACGGCTTCAGCTATCACAGCCAGGAAATAAAAGCACCGTTATATGAGGGGCTTACAGCCGAAAAAAGTGATTATTTTAAAATACTGCTGGCACATGGAGGGGATGCGGAGCATATCCCGATCAGCAAAGACAGCCTGCAGGAAGCCGGATTTGATTATATTGCGCTGGGACACATTCACAAGCCCCAGGTATACATACGGAATCTGGCGATGTATGCCGGAGCGCTGGAGCCCATCGACTGTAATGACCTGGGCCCCCACGGATATATTATCGGAGACGTACACAGGAAAAAGGTAAAGCTTTCCTTTGTGGAGGTTTGCAGCAGGGAATACCGGCAGGCAGAGGTGGAAGTGACAGAAGCGGATACGGTCTATTCTGTCCGGGAGAAGGTCGCCGCCTTTATCCGGGAGCACGGGGCGCAGCATACGTACCGGATCGCACTGGTGGGGCAGCGCCATCCAAAGCTGAGGCTGGATATCAGAGAATATATGAAATGCGGGCGCATCGTCGAGATTACCGATAAAACAGTTCCGGCATTTCATCTGGAGGAGCTGCGGCAGCAGTACAGAGGACAGTTGATCGGTAACTATATTGAGAGCTTTGGGGATCATCCGCAGGGATTGGTGGAGGAGAAAGCGCTTCGCTACGGACTGGAGGCGCTGCTGTATTCCGGGAAGCAGGGATGATCGGGCATGCCGGTATTATGAAGGCAGGGATGATCAGGCATGCCGGTATTATGAAGACAGAAAGAATCATGCGTGTCGGTATCAGGAAGGAGCAGGCAGGAATAAAAACTGGTCAGAATAAAAGATATCAGTTGTATGGCCGGAAACATGAGAGGGAAGTATGGAGATACAGGAGCTTTATTTAAAGCATTACGGGAAATTTGAAAATCACAGAATACTTTTAAAGCCCGGGATCAACATTATATATGGAGGAAATGAGACAGGAAAGACGACGATACACTCCTTTGTCCGGGCAATGCTCTTCGGGCTGAACAGAGGAAGAGGACGGGCCGCGAAGACGGACGAATATCAGATCCGCCAGCCCTGGGACTGCCCGGGAGCGTTTCTTGGGAGCATGAAGGTGCGGGAAAACGGCGAGGTATACCGGATCGACCGCTGCTTTGACCGGAGCGCACGTCCGCTTACAGTCACGTGTGAGACGCGGGGGCAGGAGTTTGATCAGCCGGAACGGGCGATGGCCGGGCTGCTGGGTGGTATCAGTGAGACGGCTTTTGTCAATACGGTATTCGTGCCCCAGGCGCAGGCCGAGACGGATGAGGCGCTCGCACAGGAGCTGCAGCGGTATATGGTGAACAGCAACAGTACGCTGGACGCACAGTTGGATTTATCTCAGGCGCTTCAGGATCTTCGGAAAAAGAAAAAGCTGTTCGAGCAGAAAAAGAAAAAAGAAGATGAACTGATGGAAGCCCGCATAGAAAAGAAGCAGGCGAATGCAGAGATGATTCGCAATGAGCTGGAGATGCTGAGAAGGCAGGCGGGGATTTCGGCAGCTCAGTATGGAGAGAGACGGCAGAATGGCAAGTATGCGGCTGTCAATGCAAAGCGGACGGGCAGGCGCTTGCAGGCGGAAGAAGAGTGGCGGGATGAGTATTCGCAGGAGTCAGGGGAATACCCGGATGGATACCCCCAGGAGGATGAGTGGCAAGAGGATTCCGTCGGAAAGGGGAAAGTGATCCTTGAGCTGCTTCTTTTGCTGGCAGGAGTGCTCGCGCTGGCCTGTGCGTTTTTCCTGACAGATCCGAAGCTGAAAATCTTTCTGGGAGTGTTCGGGGCAGTGTTTCTCGCTTTGATTTTTCCAGTATATTTTCTTTTCAGAGGCCGGGAGGAGGATCTTTCGGAGGAGGAGACGTCCCAGTCATCCGCGCAGAATAAATACCTTCTGGAGGAGATACGCAACAGAGAAGAGATATACGGAAAGCTTCAGGACGAACTGGAAGAGCTGTACCACAGCCATGTCCGGCTGGACGGTATTGATACGGAGATCGCCGCTCTGACGCTGGCTATTGACCGTATTTGCGAACTGTCATCAGGAATCTATGCGCAATCCGGCGGTGAGCTGGCAAAACGTGCATCGGAGATTTTGAGTGAACTGACAGATGGCGCTTATGACCGTATCCTGCTGGATGAGACGTCATCCGTGCGTGTCTATACGCCGTCACGGGTGCTTGGCCTGCATCAGGTGAGCGGCGGTACGATGCAGCAGATCTATTTCGCCCTGCGGATGGCAGCAGGGGAGCTGCTTTGCGAAGGGAGGAAGCTTCCGATCATTCTCGATGAAACATTTGCCATGTATGACGATACACGGCTTGAAGCAGCGCTGCGCTGGCTGAAGAAAAGTGGGTGGCAGGTGCTTTTATTTACGTGCCAGAAGAGGGAACGGGAGATGCTGGAACGGATATCGTGATCAAAATAGAATGAATATTTTAACTTAAATAAAGTGTTGACACTGTCTCTTATACACATCTCCGAGCCCACGAGACGGAGCTACATCT
>CAMTFT010000390.1 GCA_947071365.1 uncultured bacterium
TACACCTATTAAGTCGTCGGCAGCGTCAGATGTGTATAAGAGACAGGCTATCAGAAGATCATCAGCAACAAGGATGCGATCCTGGAGGATGCGCAGACGAAGGCAGACAATATTATCGCGGAGGCACAGGCTCAGGCTCAGAAGATCGTCAGCGAGAGCGAGGTTATGCAGGTGGCGCTTCAGCAGTCCAATCAGTTGATCGAGCAGACGAACGCCCAGGCGCAGGAGATCATGGACAAGGCTACGGAGGATTCCAACAACATCCGTATGAGTGCGATCCACTATACCGATGAGATGCTGGAGAATCTGGAAAGGATCATGAGCCAGACGATCGATGCGGCAGGCAGCAAGTACAACAATTTCATCAATTCCATTCAGTCCTGTTATGATATTGTGAGCAAGAACCGCAGCGAGCTTTCTCCGCAGGCAGCGCCGTCCAGCTATAACACAACGGTGCCGTCATCAGAGGATGAAGCAGAGGAATAGGATTGAGATAACAGATAACGCAACGCTAAGCAGGGTAATCATTACCCTGCTTTTTATGTAATAAAACAGCATGTTTCCGTCCAGGGCTGCGATGGATACGGTCTGAGCCAGGGCGGACAGGCCACCGAAGGCGCAAAGGGCGTTTACCATTATGAATTTCAGAGGAAATGCGAGATGGGACGCGGCCAGCAGATAGATGCCGCCTGTCACTTCGATGGAAGCGCCCAGGAAGAGAAGCAGCGGGTGGGTGAGGGGCACAAAATAAAATATCGCGTCGCTGATGATCTTGAAGATCGTGATGTATACCCCGAGCTTTACCGTGCTTTGAACGGTGTCATAAATGCAGCCGTCGATCACATCGTATACGGTGGCAGCGCTCTGCTGGCGCAGGAACGTATATGCGCCGGGAGCTGAAAACTTTGTTTTTTTTCTGCGGTAACAGATAGAAGTGAAAAATCCGTACAGCATGGCGGCGCCTAAAATATTGAGCAGGAAAATGGGGCCAAGCTTCGGGCATTCCATCTGCTGGGCAGCAACAAAGGACAGAATGAAGGCAGGGCTTAAATTGTTGACGAAGCCGAACAGAAGGCGCGCTTCGCCCTGATTAAGCTTTCCTTCCCTTTGCAGGTCGGCGGTTATCTTGGCTCCCATGGGAAAGCCGCAGAAAAACCCTGCTATGATTGCAAACGCGCCCTGGGCGGATACGCCGAATACAGCCTGAAACGGCCTGGACAGGGCTTTCGGAATGCGTTCCAGAAAATCAAATTTTAAAAGCAGGGAGCAAAGGAGCATAAAGGGAAAGAGCACCGGGAGTACGCTGGAATACCAGAGCAGGAGCCCGTCACGGGTGCTCGCAAGAGCCCTCTGCGGAAACATCAGAAGATAAAAGAAAAAGAAGATCAATACGAAAAATAACATGGCCGCCTCTTTTCCACGTGTCCATTTATTTTATGTGCGGATGGCCAAAATATGAACGTTCGATTTTGGAAAATGCCCCGGTATACTGAATGGAAGGTATGCCGGAGCGTTTGTTTTGAGAAGGTTTTTTCACCTTGTATTCTTCCTGTTATTTCTCGCCTTTTCGTGTACGTGGCTGTCACAGCTTCTGTATCAGCAGTCGTCGGCCATGAAGCTTTCCGGGGAGGTGCCTGAATCCGATTATTTCAGGGAGCAGCGTCTGAATGAGAAAAGCCTGGAGCTGCTGAAGACCCTGCCCCAGCAGGCTTTGATGCAGCCAGGGGAAGTGATAACGATACTGCGCCACGTGCAGAAAAGTACCGCAGCAGCGGGAGAGAAAGGGCTTACCGCCGCAGCCATCCTCAAATGGAAGTATGTGCTGCTGAAATACAACAGCAGCGGTTACGACGCTTTAAGCGATGCGTACGGAGCCATCTGGAACGATGTCCGCTGCTTCCCGGTGCAGGCTCAGGGCGTCGTATTTGAGAACAGTTGGATGTTTGAGCGGAATTACGGCGGAAAGCGCGGCCATGAGGGGACGGATCTGATGCCGCCTGAAAATATTCCCGGTCATTATCCCATTGTGAGTATGACGGACGGCGTTGTGGAGAAGGTGGGGTGGCTGCCGAAGGGAGGATACAGGATCGGAATAAGGAGCCCTTCCGGAGGCTATTTTTATTATGCGCATCTGGAGGATTACAGCCAGCCATTTCAGGTTGGGGATGAGGTAAGCGCCGGAACGGTGCTCGGCACGATGGGCGATACGGGATACGGGCCGGAGGGCACCCGGGGGAAATTCGACGTGCATCTGCATCTGGGCATCTACATCCGGACGGAAAACTCCCCGGAGCTCTCTGTCGATCCGTACTGGGTGCTGCGGTACTGTTCACCGTGAAAAAAGACTGATGGAGCTGACAAAAGGTTCCCAGAAATCGACAAAAGGCCACGTTGCATCTTCCGGGTGAATATGTTAAAATAAGCTATTGTAATAAAGGAAGGACAGGTTTATCGCTTTATAAACCTGTAATGCGGGCGCAGCCCGTTGGAGGTAATTATGGAAATACAATTATGGCGTGAGATTTTGACTCCATATGATCTGGCAGTGAAGGAGCTTATCGTCAAGTTCGAGCACCTGATCTACGAATACCGCAGTCAGGGGCTGTATTCACCTATTGAACAGGTGACGGGACGGGTAAAGACGATTGCCAGTATTCTGGACAAAGCACAGAAGAAAAAGATCCCTGTAAGTGAGGTTGAGGAACGGTTCGTGGATATTGCCGGTGTGCGCATTATCTGTCAGTTCGTGGAGGACATCCCGAAGGTGGTACAGATCATCCGCCGGCGTACCGATATGGAAGTGATAAAGGAGCGCGACTACATCCATCACATGAAGGACAGTGGATACCGTAGTTACCATGTGATCGTTAATTATGAGGTACAGACGCTGCACGGGAACAAAAAGATAAAGGTGGAGATCCAGATCCTGTCTCTTATACACATCTGACGCTGCCACGACTTAATAGGTGTAGA
>CAMTFT010000391.1 GCA_947071365.1 uncultured bacterium
GATGTAGCTCCGTCTCGTGGGCTCGGAGATGTGTATAAGAGACAGGCTTAAGGAAACGGGAGCAGCGGACTGGATCTATCGGAACGGTGAAGTATACTTTCAGAAGATGTTTTATGAGAATCTGGTAAAAACGAGGCCGGATTATGCGAAGCGGGTCATCGTGGTGAACGAGGAGGAAGAAGCGGAGAAAAAACTGGATCTGCTGAATAAAAATGTGCGCATGATGAAGGAAAAAGGGTACAGGAAGGCCAAAATACACCTCCATGTCTCGATCCGCCCGGCAAAAGACTTTGAGCAGCCGGGGGAAAAGGTGCGGGTGCATTTGCCGGTGCCGGGATCCTGTAAGCAGGTATCTGATTTCAAGATCCTGAAATCAGTTCCTGAGGTTAAGCTTCTTGCACCGCCGGATGCCATACAGCGGACGGCGTACTTTGAGACTGAACTGGACAGCGGTGAAAAAGTGGAGCTGGATTATGAATACGTAAATGGGGTGGATTACGTGGAACTGGATGCGCAAAAGGCTTCCATATCCCAGCCGACCTTTTATACGGAGGAGCAGGCACCGCATATCGTGTTCACGCCTTATCTGAAGCTTTTGCTGGAGGAGATCCTGCAGGGGGAGACGAACCCGGTAAGGAAAGCGCGCCGGATCTATGATTATGTGACGACCCATGTGATGTATTCTTATATGCGGGAATATTACTGTATCGAGAATATTTCGGAGTATGCGGCAGTGAATCTGAAGGGGGACTGCGGTGTACAGGCGCTTCTGTTCATTACGCTGTGCCGGATGGCAAAGATCCCCGCCAGATGGCAGTCGGGGCTGTATGTCACAGGCCCGTATACGGGATGTCATGACTGGGCGCAGTTCTATGTAGCTCCCTACGGCTGGGTATTTGCGGATCTGTCCTTTGGCGGCAGCGCATACCGGGCCGGTGAACTGGAACGCTGGAATTACTATTTCGGAAATCTTGACGTTTACCGTATGCCGGCGAATTCTGGTATCCAGGCGGAGCTGATACCGCCGAAGAAATTCCTGCGCTGTGATGAGATAGATAATCAGATCGGAGAGCTGGAATTTGAAGACGGCGGGCTGCTCCGTTCACAGCTCGAGGTGGAGCAGGTGCTTGTGGAGATGACAGAGCTGGAGTAAACATCGATCCATATTTCTGTTTTTTCTTTCAATATGGAAGATAAAGGATAAGTCTTCTGCCAGGACACCAATCGCAGTTTTTATCTTGGTATAATTTCCTATAATATACGGCATTTCAGCCATCTGATTGGCTGGAAGTTTTGAAGGAGGGAATTGTATGAAGAGACGGTACATAGCGATGCTTATGTCTGCGGTGATGGTCTGCAGCCAGTTCTCAGGAGCGGCTGTGACAGCTATGGCGGAAGAGGTCATTGTGGAAGCAGGCGGCCAGATGTCGGGCGGTCAGGCAGAGGTAGCAGAAGCAGGAAATTCGGAAGCTGTGAAAACGGCCGGGGCAGGAGCCGCCGAAAAAGAAGCTGGATCGGTGGCTGCTTTGGCAGATATACCGGACGGCCAGAATACGCCGGGAGAAAATGCGACGGATGGTTCGGAAGCGGCTGGTGCGGACACGACGGACAGCCAGAATGCACCGGGCGAAAATGTGGCGGATGGCATGAACGCGGCTGGTGCGGACACGACGGACAGCCAGAATGCACCGGGCGAAAATACGGCAGACGGTTTGAATGCGCCCAGGGCGGATGCATCGGAAAATGCGGATGTTTTGATTGGAGAGGATATTCTGGCGGAGGAAGAACAGGCCGGAGATATGGGGCAGGAAGATGTGACGGACTCTGCATTTCCGGAGGGTGAAAGCGGTTTGTCATCGGATGAGGCTGCGACGCTTAATCTGGAAGGAAGCGAGATACAGATCACCGGATTTGAGGAAGTAGATGAGTCGGTGATCGGAGCGGAGTATCTGGCGGAGGGAGATGCGGAAGAGGATACGGGAACGGATCGGTGGAGCGTTGAGCCAATTGGCAACACCGGTGCGTATTATCTGTTGCCCGGAGCTTCCATTGATTTGAAAGTAACAGTAGGACATGAGCAGCGTGCTACGCTGGAAGATGATTGGACTTCGGCAGGTACGGAAGGAGCTGAGTTGGAATGGAGTGTCGGGGCAGGCTCAGAGAGCCTGATAACGATAACTCCTTCTGCTGATGATAAAACTGTTTGTACGGTTACAGCAGTAGAAGAACAGAGTACAGAGACACAGAACACAGAAACACAGGGACAGGATGCGAAGCAGGCATTTGTCACGGCGACAGTATACCGTGCAGATGTGGAAGGCAGCGAACATGAGCAGCTTGCAGCTTATGAATTTGGATTGACGATCCAGAATGGCTATTATGTAATCATGCCGGAGACTCTGGACAGATATGATTTGGGAGTTGGGGAGTCGCTGAGAGTAGAGCCGGAAATCAGACGGTATGATCTGAATAGCGACGGAGATAATCCGTATAAGACGATAAATCCTGAAGATGAGGGAATTCGCTATCGCTGGGAGTGGGACTCAAACGCAGTGCAAATTACAGACGCTAATGGCGACGTTCTTTCAAATGATGAAAGTGTGAGTGACATCGGGGTTGGGCCTTTTACGCTTACGAAGCTTCAAAACTGGAATACGACAGTAGAGTTGATTGCAGGGATGCAACAGGAAAATGATTCTGATTCCTTTGTGGAGTTTTACAGGCGCTCCTGGAATCTGTCAGAAGTGGATTACAATACATGGTTTGAAAATCTGCGGGCTGAGTGGGACTCCTGGGTCTATAATAATGAGAAACTGGATTTGAACCTCAATACCGACAATTTAGACGGACGCGATGTAATAGTGGAATGGCAGATTGGTATCTGTGATAATAACGGGAAGTTTACAAGTTCCTTCAATGACGCTGTCTCTTATACACATCTCCGAGCCCACGAGACGGAGCTACATCTC
>CAMTFT010000392.1 GCA_947071365.1 uncultured bacterium
ACACCTATTAAGTCGTCGGCAGCGTCAGATGTGTATAAGAGACAGCAGCTACAGCCGCCCCCGCCTGCATCCGCGGTGCCTGCATCTTCTGTGGTGCATTTCCTGTAACAGGAGAATCCGGATCAAATCATTCGGCCAGCTTCTGTCGCCCCTTCTCCTTCTGTTCCCCTGATACTGCATTGACAGTATATCCTCCTGCTCCTGCGGCTGGTCTGTCTGCACCATCACCTCCGGGAGCTGATCTTTGGTCTGCTCATAGATGTGCTGCTCCAGACGCTGTATCGTTGTCGGATCAGGGTATTCATCATACATCGTGCTTCCTTCGTACTCCATCTTGTCACATTCCTCTTCAATATAAGGAAGAAGCAGCTTTGCAGCTTCGGGATACATGGACTGCAGCATCCGCAGATCGCGCTCCGCCATTTTCTGTTCCTCCAGCACCTGAGCATAATCCGGCTGCATAAAATAAGGCTGCATGATCTCCGTCGTGCGCTCGGTGGTGCGGGGCATCATCTGTTCCGGCTGTCCCGGCATCATCTCCGGCCCTATTCCTGGGTTCATGCGCTCCGGCATCATGTCCCTGGTCATCTGCTCCTGTTGTCCCGGCATCATCTCTGGCCCTATTCCTGAGTTCATGCGCTCCGGCATCATGTCCCTGTTCATCTGCCCTGGCTGTCCCGGTGCCATCTCCGGCCCCATTCCCGGTGTCATACGGTTCTGCATCCCCGGTGCCATTCCCTGACGCATTCGATCTGGCATCCCCGGCTCCATCTCCTGATTCATTCGATGTGGCATCCCCGGCTCCATCCCCTGGTTCATTCGATCTGGTATCCCCGGCTCCATCCGCTCCGGCATTGTCTCCTCTTCTTCCCCGTAATACGGATTCCACCCGCTCATCGCGCGTTCCCGATCAATTTCCTCGGAACGCATAAATGTGCTACGGGCAGCAACAGGCCTTCTCTGGCAAGTGCCGCAGGAAGAGCACGGTACTTCCGGTCTTCTCCATCCTCTTTCCTGATTTTTTGCTGTATAATAACGCATAATATACCTCTTTGCATGCTGTTCCCTATATTATATGAAGATCTCTTACAGCCGTTCAATTTTTCTCTCCGATTCTGTTCACAGCCTTTCGCCCATGTGCTATAATGTAAGCTATGGGAAGTTCCGTAGGGACTTCCAGCAGGTTTTACGCAGTAAAAGCTGCGTAGCTGCGACAACAGCCATAGCTTAACGAGGGAAAATGCAAAGCATTTTCTCGAGTCTATGTAGTGGTTGTCATAGTATTTCTTACAAAAAGTTTGCTTGCAAGTTTACACATTAAACCAGGAGGGGATCTTCATGAAAGAACCGAAACGCTATTCTGTCACAAAATATTTCCGTATTATTTTACTCTTTGCATTCATACTGTTTTCTCTTTCCATACAAAGCAGCCTTTCTCCCTCCGCTGTCGTAAGCGCCGCCAAGTCCAAAACACAGCGCGTCACCTTCAACGACAACAGCGGCAAATATCTGGAGCTGCGCAAATCTGACTGGTATCTGTATGCCCCGGACAAAAAAGCGCTCGGCGGCATTCAGTATTTAAGTATTCCGAAAACGAAAAATATCTCCACCGGCTTCTACATGTTCGACAAGAAGGGAAAGTTGGTTCAGAAAAAAGCAATTTACAAATTTAATCAGAAAACGGTGAACGGAGTTGTTTTCAACGGCTTCCACTATACGAACAAAAACGGCCGTTTCCCCGCAGGCGGCAACACGCTCATTTATGCTTCGGGGCTCAAATGCTCCGGCAAAACATTCAAAGGCTATTACTACCTTGGAGCATATGGGCAGTTGTCCGCTCCTGCCCAGGTACGGTATCTGAGCAGCATAAAGGTTGGCAGCAAAACATTTAAAGGATATTATTATTTCACCAAATACGGACAGCTCTGCACAAAAGCTGATTTTCACAAGGTCAACCAGACAGTTGGCAGCAGAACCTTCCAGGGAACATATTTCTTCGGAAACAAATACGGCCGTCTCACCTCAAAAAAGGGCTGGGTGACATACAAAAAGCAGAAATATTACGTTGACGCAAACGGCAAAATGGCAACAAACTGCTGGAAATCCGGCTATTATCTCCAGTCGAACGGCACCATCGCCCGCAACAAAAAACTGGCGGACGGTACGTATGTAGACTACGAGGGGCGCAAGTGTGACAGCAGGGATGCAGCTTTAAGCTCTCTGAAAAACCAGCTTCAGAAGACGGTTCGCGGCTATCACGGAAGCTGGTCGGTATACGTGAAGGACTTAAACTCCGGAGCCGTAATCAACATCAACGAAAAATCCATGTACCCCGCGAGTACGATCAAAGCCTTCGTCATGGCGGCTACCTTCGATCGGATCAACCGCAAAAAGCTTTCGTACAGCTCCAGTATTAAGACTCTGCTGAAAAATATGATCACTATTAGCGACAATGAATCCTACAACGCGCTTGTGCGGCGCAACAGCAGCTCCGGCAGCTTTGTATCAGGAGCCGCCGAGATCAACAAATACCTGAAAAAGAACGGATACAAAAAGACGGGCTGCCACAGCTCGCTGCACCCTGCCTCCTCCGCCCACGTCAGCGACGGACACCGGAACACCGCTTCCGCCAGAGACTGCGGCCTGCTTCTGGAAAATATTTATCTCGGCAAGTGCGTATCAAAGAAGTACTCGCAGGAAATGCTGAACCTGCTCTGCCGCCAGACAAGGCGCTGGAAAATTCCTTCCGGCATTCCCTCCGGTGTCAAAATAGGCAACAAGACCGGTGAGACCAGCAGCGTCCAGCACGATATGGCCATCGTTTTTGGCCCCAAAACAGACTATATAATCTGCGTATTTTCCTCCGGCTGCGGAGAGGCCTCCGCTATTTCCGGTATACGGAATATATCGCGCAAGGTATACAACTATCTGAACTGAATGAAAAACAGCAAAATTAAATACCGC
>CAMTFT010000393.1 GCA_947071365.1 uncultured bacterium
ACCTATTAAGTCGTCGGCAGCGTCAGATGTGTATAAGAGACAGCGCTCAGCCCGTGCCAGAGTCCCATGATCCCCATGTTCACGAAGAACCCGGCACACGCCCGCTGCAATCTGCTGCCAAACCATTTTTTCTTTGCACTGTACATGATAAAGCGCGTAAACACAAAATCACGGAACCAGTGCGACAGTGAAATATGCCATCTGTCCCAGAATTCCCGGATATCCCTGCTGATGAAGGGCATCCTGAAATTATCCGGCAGCTCTACGCCCAGCACATAGGAGCTGCCCACCGCCATCATCGAATACCCTGCGAAATCAAAGAACAAATACATTCCGTATGCATACGCATATCCAATCCAGTGATACCACATGGTTCCGGTTTCCAGATATCCCATCGCCTTGTACGCGGCAGCAGCAAGCACCATCTTGTACACGGCGCCCAGCAGCAGCTTCCACAGCCCGCGCCCACACAGATCCATGTATTCCTCTCTGGAACGCGTACCAAGATAATCCTTCTGGAACCTCCTGCTGCGATCGATCGGCCCGGAGCTGAAGCTCGGGAAAAATACAAGAAAGGCCGTTGTCTCCGCAAACGACACCCGCTTTATCACGCCGTCATACAGCTCGATCAGCATCTGAACTACCCGGAAAGTCAGATAGGAGATCCCCACAAAGCCAAATACGCTCTTGTGGAACAGAGGCGTTACCTTGCACAATACAAGCGGGATCAGAGACAGCAGCACCGCCGCATGATATATCCCCGCTTTGCGCCCCTGACTGCTGCGGATCTTCGCGTAGCCCATGATAAGAGCCATCGACCACCCATAAAATACAAGCAAATAAATGAGGTCAGTGGGTGCATCATAAAATACCGCCGCCGCAAAAAACAGGGAAACGCCGAAGCTGTACCATCTAAGCGGTTTTTCCAGCCATCCCAGCACCGCCGCACCCAAAAGCACGACTGCAAGACACAGGAAAAATGGAAGTCCCTCATAATAACTCATCAGCACTTCCCTCCGCACTGTTCTGATCGTATTTTTTCAGAGTCCGGCTGCAAGATTCCCTCAGCCAGCAGCTTCCGGTTTACCTTGCCGTTGTTTGTCACGGGCATTTTGTCAAGAAAGACGATCTTCTTCGGTATCATGTAATCCGGCAGAAACTGTTTCAAGGCAGACCGCACGTCCGCCGCTGCATCTGCTTTATCCGCATACTGTCCGCTTTCCAAAACTGCATTTCCGGTATCTGCACACTGTCCGCTTTCCGAAACTGCGCTTCCGGTATCCGCACATTTCCCGCTTTCCATCACTTCACTTCTATTACTATCTGCGCATTTTACAACGTACGCCGTCAGGCTCGAAACCTTCCCTCTCCGGTAATTCGGCACCACCGCCGCCTGTTCTATCTGCGGCACCCTTGCAATATTATTTTCGATATCCTCCAGCTCGATGCGGTAGCCGTGCAGCTTGATCTGCAGATCGATCCGGCCGCAGTAATAGAGCATTCCGTCCTGCAAATATCCCTTATCTCCGGTATGATAACCCCTCATGCCGTTGCAGCAGAAGAAGGATTTTTCCGTCAGATCCGCCCGGCCGTAATACCCGGTACTGACCGTGTTTCCGATAATGACGATTTCTCCCTTTTCACCTTCCGGCAAAGATCTGCCGTCTTCGTCCCGGATCTCAATATACGTTCCCATCTTTGGCCTGCCCACCGGAAGCGGCTGCTCCTGCCCTGCAAGCTCCGGAGTGATAAGTACATCCGTCACAGCCACCGTAGACTCCGTCGGGCCATATGTATTCACGATTTTTGCATTTGGAAAACGCTGCTGCAGCTTGCCCGCCGTTTTGTTTGCCAGCGTCTCCCCGCAGAAGAGAAACACCTGCAGCCCTGGCATCATTTCCTGGGAAAATGTCCGCTCGGACAGACATATTTCCGCAAAAGACGGTGTTGATACCCACACGTTTGCTTCCGATTCTTTCAGTTCCTGCACCAGAGCGCGATAATCTGACTGCACCGACTTTTCCAGACAGTATAAAGTACCGCCCACCGCCAGGGACGTATACAGATCCATTACCGACAGATCAAAGGAAAACGGCGCCTGATTCAGAAACACCTGCCCCTGCTTTTCCTGCGCGGAGCTTCCCAGCGTCACCGACCAGTCCAGATAATGGCCCAGACAATCCGCAGTGATCTGCACACCCTTCGGCGTGCCCGTACTGCCGGAAGTAAAAATGATATAATACGTTTCATCGCCCCGCACCCACATATTCTCCGGCACGGTGCCTGCTTTCGCATCGCCTGATATTACTGCTTCATCGGCTGCATTCGCACTGCCTGATATTTCCGCTTCATCGGCTACATTCACAGTCTCCGATACTTCTTCTACAGTGCTTGATATTATTTTCTGTAGCTCCTCCAGGCCCACTACCCGCTTTTCCCCCGCATCCACCGAGGTCTGCTCCGTCGCCAGAATTATTTTTGACGGCAACGCCTGAAGGATCGACTCCACTCTCGCATCCGGCACCGAAACATCGATCGGGCAGTATGCCCGACCCGACTTTACACATGCCAGGAAACAGACCAGCATCCACGGATGCTTATGTCCATACACAGCCACCGGTGATCTGTCTCCGTCTGTATTTTTCAGCAGCCATTCTGCCAGATGATCCGAATACCTCCACAGTTCTTTGTAAGTAATTTCCCCCGATCTGCTTTTAACAGCGATCCGGTTCGGGCAGGTTACAGCCCAATCACATATTTTCTTTAAAATGTCCAAAAAATCACCCCATTGTATTTTCCACCAGTAACCATAGCATGTGAATAGAATTAATTCAACTTTTCTGTCGAAAACTTAAGGTTCTCTTCACAAATGTAAGACTTTGTTAAAATTTTGTAAGGATTTAGTGGTAAAATCTGTCTCTTATACACATCTCCGAGCCCACGAGACGGAGCTACATCT
>CAMTFT010000394.1 GCA_947071365.1 uncultured bacterium
GTATAAAATTTTCAATTTTCATAAATTTAGCCTTGACTTTTTATTTGCAGGCTATATGATTAATTTTCAAGTGCCTCCAATTTTCATGCGGCTCTTTTTCATATACTTTAATTTTCATGCGGCTGCTCTTCACGTACCTCTGTTTTTCATGTACCTACTTCTCAAGTGCCTCCGCAAATGCTCTCGTAATTAACTGCGGCCTGGTGATGATTGAGCCCACCACTACGCAGAAGGCCCCCAGCTCGATCACGCGCTTCGCCTTTTTGGGTGTATTGATATTCCCCTCCGCAATCACACGGTGTTTCGCATGTGCCACGATTTCCCGGAGAATTTCAAAATCATTTTCCTCAATTTTCATTCCCCTGCTCTGCTCTGTGTAGCCCACCATCGTTGTCCCGATAAAATCAAATCCAAGCTCGTCCGCGTGCAGAGCCTCCTCCACAGTAGAACAGTCCGCCATCCACATCTGATTCGGATACTTTTCTTTAACCTGCCGGAAAAACTCGTCCAATCCAAGGCCGCCGGGCCTTACTGCCCCCGTGCCATCCATCGCGATGATCTCCGGCGACACCTCCATCAGCTCCTCCACCTCCCGCATAGTTGGAGTGATGTAAATATCGCTGTCCTCATAATCCCGTTTCACGATTCCGATGACCGGCAGATCCACCTGAGACCTTATCTCCCGAATATCCTCCTTTGTGTTCGCACGGATCCCGGCAGCTCCGCCCATCTGCGCTGCCAAAGCCATCCGTCCCATAATAAAAGGAGAATGCAGCGGTTCCTCCGGCAGCGCCTGGCACGATACGATCAGCCTGCCCTTCAGCTTTTCTACTTTTTCATTCATATTTTGCCCTCCCTGACTCCAGCACCATGTCATAACCTGAATGACATTTGTAGCTTGAGTATACCCTTTCGATTATTATTTTCAATAGCCGCGAAACCTTCTGAAAGTGCTTTCAAACTTTTCTCCCTACCCCCGGATAAAGCAATTTTCCGCTCTTCTCTTTTTAGTAAAAACGCTCAGATTTTTGTACCTTCTTTCATTGTTTCCCATTCATCAAAGAGTCATACATACACCGCTGCACAAACGGGATGAAACACGCCCGCAAGTTTTGCGCAAAAAAAATGCCGCCCATATTGGACAGCATTAAAAATTTATATTTTTACTTTTTCGCAAAAAATTTTCCCCACCTGACGAATCTTTTCTGCTTCTGTTATCTGACCTTCCCCGCATCGGAAGCAATCAGTATCTTCCGCAGCACAAATACTGCCGCGACCGCAAGAATAACCTCCGCCGTAAACTGCGCATACGCCAGACCGTACAGCGGGAAAACATAATTCAAAATGACAAGAGCCGGAATCTCCAGAACAATTTTCCGAAGCAACGCAAACACGAGTGACTTTTTCCCCATACCACATGCCTGGAACACACCGACAGCCATAAAATCCATACAGAGGAAGGGAAGTCCAAGGCACATCCCACGCAAAAACCGGCTTCCATATGAAATGATTTCTTCATTTTTCATGAACAGTGAGATCAGCAGCCCGGAGTTCAGGTAATACAACACTGAAACCGTAACGAGAAATGACATGGCAAGCTTTATGGCAAAGAAGATCGTTTCCTTCATGCGCTTTATGTTCCGGCTGGCATAATTGTAGCTGACCAGCGGCATGATGCCCTGTGACATTCCCATCGCGATCTGCATGGGCACCATATTGATTTTCTGAGAAATACCCATGGCCGCCACCGCGTCAGAACCGTAGGAGGATGTAAAATTATTCAGTACCGTCATACCGGTCACGTTCAGCAGATTCTGGATCGATGCCGGGATCCCCACTGCGCATACTCCGACAACGATCATTTTTCTAAGCCCAAACATGGACGGACGGATACATACGTAGGTGCGCCCTCTTTTTACGAAAAGCAGCACGAAGAAATATATACATGCCACACAATTTGAAAGGAACGTCGCACATCCGGCTCCTGCCGCCCCCATATTTAATCCCCAGGGCATAATAAAAATGGGGTCAAGGATCATATTCAGAAGACAGCCGCTCATCGTCCCTATACTTGCATGAAGCGAGGAACCCTCTGCCCGGACGAGATACGCCATAACAACATTCAGGATCGCCGGTGCCGCGCCGCAGCTCACTGTCCACTTCAGATACTCTCCCGTGGCAGTAGCCGTCTCCGCATTGGCTCCCAATATGATCAGCAGCGGTTCATGAAAGACAGTATACATAAATGAAAACAGTGCGCCGAAAATAAGTGCGCAGTAAAATCCAAAAGCGGAGCTCCGGTAGACCGTATCAAAATCCTTTTTCCCCAGGGCACGGCTCATCATGCTGGAACTGCCAACGCCAAACAGATTATTTACCGCATTGAAAGCCAGCAATACCGGCGCCGCCAGAGTCACAGCCGCATTCTGTACCGGGTTGCCCAGCATTCCGACAAAATATGTATCCGCCATATTGTAAATTACCATAACAAGCGAACTGATGATCGTAGGTACGCCTAAAGTCATGACAGCTTTCGGTATCGGCATAGATTCAAATAACGCCGTCTTCTTCGTATCCTCCATAACAAAACCTTCCTCCCATACAAACTGCAGATGAAACCATACACCTGACACACCGAATACATCCTGTACAGCAATAAAATCTCCAGTACAGCTTTTGATATAACAAAAAAGCCTTGGAAACAAATTTCCAGGCTTTTTAAGAGGCGCGAACCGGATTTGAACCGGTGATAAGGGTGTTGCAGACCCGTGCCTTACCACTTGGCTATCGCGCCATATAAGTGACTCCTACGAGAATCGAACTCGTGTTACCGCCGTGAAAGGGCGATGTCTTAACCGCTTGACCAAGGAGCCATGTTTTTGTATCAATTTATTCTGATACCACAAAACTCCCCGAGTTGGGCTCGAACCAACAACCCTTCGGTTAACAGCCGAATGCT
>CAMTFT010000395.1 GCA_947071365.1 uncultured bacterium
CTCTGATTTTTGCGAATCCTTACGTGGATATCTATAATCTGCAGGTGGGAGACCAGATCTGCATTCCCAAGTTCCGTCAGCTTTCTTAAAAAAATCTAAAGAAGAGGAAATACGGGGCGGCGCTGATTGACAAATGTTACTCATAAATTTATAATAAACGGGACAAATTTGTTTAAGAAAGAGGCTTAAGTATGAATTTTCTCGATAAGATGGAGCGTAAGTACGGAAAAGACGCAATACGGAATCTTCCCGCCATGATAGGTGCGCTGTATGCGGCCGGATACCTGATCTATGCGCTGATGCCGGAGCTTTTGATGTATCTGACGCTGAACCCGTATCTGATCCTGCACGGTCAGGTGTGGCGGATCGTATCGTGGATCCTGGTGCCGCCCAGCCGGCTTGACCTGTTCACGATCATTATGCTGTACTTTTATTTTTCACTTGGTCGTACGCTGGAGTATACGTGGGGCGCATTCCGGTTCAACGTGTATATCATTTCCGGTATCTTTTTTACCGTGGTGGGAGCGTTTATCCTCTATTTTATGGGCGGTAACGGGTATTTCAGCACGTATTATATCAATATGTCGATCTTCCTTGCGTTTGCCCTCACGTATCCTGATATGGAAGTGATGCTCTATTTCCTGATTCCGATCAAGATGAAGTGGATGGGGCTTGTCTACGGGTTCTTTATTGTACTTTCGATGGTTCAGGGGAACTGGGCTGACCGTATCTCTATCGTGATGTCGCTTCTGAACTTTGTGATTTTCTTCCTGATGTCGAGAAATATCAGAAGATTTTCACCGAAGGAAGTCCATCGCCGCAACGAATTCAAGCGCAATGTGCAGAAGGTACAGCCGAAGGGGATGGCGAGACATAAGTGTGCGATCTGCGGACGGACAGAGGAGGACGGAGCTCATCTGGAATTCCGCTTCTGTTCCAAGTGTGAAGGAAATTATGAGTATTGTCAGGATCATCTCTTCACACATCAGCACGTAAAGAAATAAGGTAGGAATGATGGAGAAAAAAACAGTTTCAAAGTTTGATGTGAAAAAAGCTGCGGTAGCAATTGCTGTGACCGCAGCTATGCTTATTCTTACAGGTCTTGCAGCGGCGGGAGAGGGTGTGGACGTTCCTCTTTTGGCAGTTGCGCTGCTGCTGTCCTTTGGCGCGGGGGCGTTTGTACTTTGCCCCATTTCCTACGGGCGCATTTTATCAGGGATCTTCTGTGTCATACTTCCCTTTGCAGTCTTTGTGGCTCTGGAAAATTATACGCATGTCATAACGGATCTGGAGATACCGATCATTATTTTAAATATGATCTTCTTTTACCTGCTGTACGGCTTTGCAGCTTTTCTGTTTGGCAGTGTGCGGCTGGGATTTGGTATTGCGACGCTGATACCGATGATCTTCGGTCTGGCGAATTATTTTGTTGTCAGCTTTCGTTCCTCGCCTATCGTTCCCTGGGATTTTCTGTCTGTGGGTACGGCCATGTCGGTGGCGGACAATTACACCTTTACGGTGACGTGGAAGGCTGCCTTTGTGGTGATGAGCTTTGTGTGGATCATACTGATATCCACCAAATCCTCCGTCAGATTCAGAAAAGCAAAAGTGCGTTTCCCGGCAGCCTTTATCGGCGCGCTGCTGCTGTGTGTGTACGTATCCGGGATTCAGAAGAGCAGTATCCAGAGCTTTTTCGGCATGGATACGACGCTGTTCACGCTGAATGTCCTGTACCGCAACAACGGAATAGCGGCGGCCTTTCTGGGAAATCTGCGGTTCCTGAATATCGAGGAGCCGGAGGGCTACTCTGTGGCGAAGGTGGAGGAGATCGTCGAACGTGTGGAGAATCTGTCAGGGAGCGATGCGGATATGCAACGGAATCTGCCAGAGAGTGACGCGGACAAGCGCCAGGATGCGACGGAAAACGATGCGGACATGCATCAGGATACGACGAAAGACGATGCGGATAAGCGTCAGGATATAACGGAAAGCGAAGCAGGAAATGTAGAAAGCGTTTCGAAGGAAATTCCAAATATTATCGTAATCATGGACGAGGCGTTTTCGGATCTCTCCGTGTGGGGTGATTTCGAGACGAGCGAAGAGGTGATCCCGTTTTTCAAGAGTTTGCAGGAGGAGGCCGTCGGCGGAGAGGTGTACGTCTCCGTGAAGGGTGGCAATACGGCGAATACGGAGTTTGAGTTCCTGACGGGGAATACCATGGGTTTCCTTCCGGTGGGAAGCGTCCCATACCAGCAGTATATCCATGGGGAAACGCCGGCTCTTCCGTGGTATCTGAAGTCGCTGGGCTATGACACGATGGCAATTCACCCCTTCAATGCTTCCGGCTGGGATCGGGATGAGGTGTATGAGGATTTTGGCTTTGACGAATTTTTGACTATTAAAGATTTTGACGATCCGCTGCGGATGCGCGGGTATGTAAGCGACCGGGCAGCATTTGACAAGATCGTGGAAGAATTCGAGAAGAAGGACGAAGGAGAAAGAACGTTTATCTTTGAAGTGACGATGCAGAATCACGGCGGATACAGCAAGCCGTCGCCGGATTTTGAGTCGTATCTGAAGCTGCCGGAGGTCTCACCGAAGACCACCAGTGTGCAGGCTACGGAAAAATACCTGACGCTTATGAATGAGACAGACCGGGCGCTGCAGGATCTGATCCTCTATTTTATGGAGCAGGACGAGCCTGTCATTGTCCTGATGTTCGGAGACCACCAGCCATCGGATTATATCACGAATGTGATTCAGCGGATCTGCGGTGTGCAGAGCCAGGAGACGCTGGATTATGTGCAGCAGGGCTACCGCGTTCCGTTCATGATATGGAGCAATTACGGACTGGAGCATGAATATTATGACGGAATCAGTGTCAATTATCTCGGCGGGATCCTGATGGAGCTGTCTCTTATACACATCTGACGCTGCCGACGACTTAATAGGTGTAG
>CAMTFT010000396.1 GCA_947071365.1 uncultured bacterium
GAGATGTAGCTCCGTCTCGTGGGCTCGGAGATGTGTATAAGAGACAGGATGGATCCTTGTGCAAAGGGGAATATCATCAAAGCCAACCACTGATATATCCTCCGGCACCCGGATACCATGCTCCTGCAAAAAGTAGATAAGCTCAATGGCATAAAAATCCGACACGGCAAAAACCGCAGAATACTGCAATATTTCCGCCATTCGCTCCGTATAGAACCTGCTTCGCGCCTCCTGCTCCATCGGAATCTGAAGAAAGTCTGCCGTTCCACTTTGCAGTCCAGCCCTGCAGCCCTCTATCCGCTCCCTGTCCATGCAGATATTATTATCCGCGATGCAGAGAACATTTTCATGGCCCATGCTGCTCAGATATTTTCCCACCAGAAGCCCGCCGCCGTAATCATCGATCACAAGGTTGCAGACCCGCTCTGGTCCGTCCGCAATCATCCTGTGAGATCGCTCCGTGAGATCCATAGCCGCTCTGTGAGACTGCTCCGTGAGATCCGTAGCCGCCCTGTGAGACTGTTCCGTAAGATCCGTAGCCGCTCTGTAAGACTGCTCTGTGGGATCATTCCTGCAATCCTCAAAATATCCGTCATATATAACGAAGGGAATATGCATGGATTCCCGCAGCTTCATGTAATCCTGGCTGCAAAACCCGATCAGCACCAGCCCCTCCATATTCCACATGGAAGCAAAACGGATGATGTCATTCCGGTCAGATGTCACCTTCACCATCATAAAATATCCGGCTTTTTCAAGCTCAATGGAAAGCGCATTTAAGGACGCCGCAATAAAAGAGTCCTCCAATACGTGCTTCTCATATTTTTCATGGTCGTTTACCACGATGCCTATGATCCGGGAATCATTCTGCGCCAGCAAAATCCCCGCCATGCTGGGAATATACTGCTTCTTTTCCAGAAGCTCCTGCACACGCTTCACCGTCTCATCGGATATCTTTTTTGTCTTGCCGTGGATGACGTTGGACACGGTCGCCGTGCTGACGCCCAGCTCCTGTGCAATATCAATGATCCTTGTCCGATTGCCGTTCATAACTGTAAGCCGCCGAATCTATTATTTCTCGTCGTCGCGAAGCTTACCCAGCGCTCCGCCCGGATGCCACTTAACATACTGCTGCGGCGTAACATCCTTGTCCGCCTGAAGCGCTACGCTCAGCGCCTGAAGTACCAGAGTCTCTGCCAGGATCGACATTCTCGGAGCACGCCCCATCGGTCCGCCCTCCTTCGTCACTCCGGCAAAGAGATGAACTGCACTTTCCTTTGCCAGCCAGGAATCCCGGTTGCCGCTGACACCGATGATCTTGCAGCCGTTGTTCTTTACTGCAAGTACGGTAGAACGCATCTCTGCTGTCTCACCACTGTTGGAAATGAAGATCACCACATCCCCCGGTACGAGCTGTCCGCAGGAACCGTGTACTGCCTCTGTACCATGCAGGAAATATGTGGGATTGCCCGTTGAGGACATTAAAGAAGCTATGTATCCTGAAATATGGCCCGGTTTGCCGATACCGGAAACGTGAACGCGTCCGCCGGCCTTCTGAGCCTCAAGGATCAGATCAGCAGCAGCTTCAATCTCTGCGTAATCCATATGGTCGATAAAATCGCTTAAATCATTTTTCACTGTGTCAAGGAAAAATGAATAAGCCTCTTTGCATTTTGCTTCCATGATAGGAACCTCCCTGAAAATAATATGGTCTGCTTTTTATTTCAGCATCGATGTGTCCGGAACAAATCCCGTTCTCTCCTGCAGGAACTTCTCCACCCTGTCAAGAGTCGGCAGGGACGGCATAGCTCCCATAGCAGAAACGGTAAGCGCTGCCGTATGGTTCGCAAATTTCAGAGTCTCATCATAGCCCCAGCCGCAGCTAAGTCCTACGGAAAGCGCTCCTACGAAGGAATCGCCTGCTGCCGTCGGGTCAACTGCCATAATATTCTCCGCACACGGGCTGTAGAAAACGCCGTCCTTCTCTGTGTCGAGAATTGCACCTGCCTCGCCCAGAGTAATCAGAACATTCTTCACGCCCTTTGCCTTCAGTGCAGCCGTAGCAGCCTTCGCCTCGTCCATGTTGACACCCTTGCCTTCATGGGAGATCTTGATGCCTACCATGTCATAAGCCTCATGCTCGTTCGGTGAGATATATGCCAGGTGTGACAGAAGCTCATCAGAAAGCGGTGCGCTCGGAGCGGAATTCAACATAACCGGAACGCCCTTTTCATATGCATACGCAGCTACCAGCTCATTGATCTCCATCGGGATCTCGAGCTGAAGTACAACGAGATCGTACTCTGCGATCTTATCCTTCAAAAATGCGACATCCTCCGGTGTGATGCTCATATTGGAACCTGAAAGCACGATGATACGGTTCACCGTCTGTTTGCCCGGTGCTTCCTCCAGAATGATAACGCTGCAGCCGGAGGGGAGCTTGTCATCATACAGAACATGCTCCGTATTGATGCCCGCTTCCTTACACGTCTTCACCATCTCTTCACCGTTGCTGTCGTGTCCGAGTTTTCCTATCATTGTAACATCTGCGCCGAGACGTGCCATCTGTACGGCCTGATTTGCGCCCTTTCCGCCCGGAGCTTTTGAAAAAGTACCCCCAAGTACTGTCTGTCCTTCCCGTGGAAAAATCTCTGTAGTGGCGATCTGATCCATTACAAAGCTG
Source organism: uncultured bacterium (assembly GCA_947071365.1). GTDB lineage: Bacteria > Bacillota > Clostridia > Lachnospirales > Lachnospiraceae > Choladousia. Next base: position 2,684 of record CAMTFT010000396.1, read on the forward strand.
CCAACCACAAGAATCTTCGGTTTTGCCATTGTTGTTACTCCTTTCGTTTATCTGTAATATTTTTAGGATATCAAAAATGGGCGGGAAATGCAATACCGGCGTGATTCTTTTCCGGGCAATAGTAAGTGGTTGCTGCTGTGATTCGGCCAACCCGGACGAGAAGATTGCAGCGCCGTCAGTTAACATTTCCTCCGGACGGCGGATTCGATTTCCCAATCCGAAAGGAAACCCAGCCGCTTAGGAGGTACACGCAGAGGGTCAAAAAGCAGC
>CAMTFT010000397.1 GCA_947071365.1 uncultured bacterium
ACACCTATTAAGTCGTCGGCAGCGTCAGATGTGTATAAGAGACAGGGTGCAGGCAACATCAGCAGAGCTGGAAAAAGTGCAGGATGATAAGATGCAGACAACATCCGTAGAACCCGGAAAAAAGCGCCGGATCAGTTGCATTGGCATTGGCATGGGCACTCTGGACACGCTGACTCACGAGGCAGCGCAGGCCATTCGATCGGCAGACATTCTATTTGGTGCAAAACGTATTCTTGAGAGTGTGCAGGGGATGGAGGGCGTTGTTTCTCCGTCAGCGGTTGCTGTAGCTGAATACAGTGGAGCTAAGATCGCAGAGTATCTCGCAGAAAATCCGCAGTACCGCAACATTGTCATTTTGATGTCTGGAGACGTGGGATTTTACAGCGGGGCAAGAGGGATTCAGAGCGCATTCTCAAAGGAGCAGGTACAGTATTACTGCGGCATTTCGTCGGTGGTCTATTTTGCTTCCAGGATTCCCACCGCATGGCAGGATGCGAAGCTGATAAGTGCCCACGGGAAACACGTTGCCGTGCTTAATTTTGTGAATCGCTATCCGAAGCTGATTTTGCTCGTCAGTGGGAAAGAGGATGTGGAGCGCATCTGCGGGGAGCTTGATGAAGCGGGGCAGAGCCAGGTTCGCGTCACAGTGGGAACGAATCTTTCTTACAGGGAGGAGACGATACGGCGCGGCAGTCCGGCGGATTTCCTGAAATGCGACACCACAGGGCTTCATATTATGATGCTGGAGAATCCGGAAGCGTCCCATGTGATCACACCGGGGATTCCGGATGAAGCGTTCGTGCGCGGCAAAGTGCCTATGACAAAGGAGGAAATCAGAATCCTGTCGGTGGCAAAGCTGCGTCTTACGGAGGATGCGGTAGTCTACGATGTTGGAGCGGGAACCGGTTCTGTGTCTATTGAGGCCGCAAGACTCTGTACGGCAGGAACGGTCTATGCGATAGAGCGCAATCATGAGGGGATCGAACTGATTCGGGAGAACAGCCGGAATATGTGCCTTTCCAATATCGTGACGGTGGAAGGAGTGGCACCGGAAGCACTGGAGGAGCTGCCGGTGCCCACCCATGCATTTATCGGTGGAAGCTCCGGCAATATGAAGCAGATCGTTCAGCTTCTATTATCAAAGAATCCGGGGGTACGTATTGTCCTCAATACAATTGCGCTGGAAAGTATTGCGGAGGTCATGAAGATTATAAAAGAGCTGGAAATAGCCGATGCGGATATTGTACAGGTCAGTGCGGCGAAATCAAAAATACTGGGACGGTATCATATGATGAACGCGCTGAATCCCGTTTATATCGTATCCTTTGGCGGAATGGGTACCGTTCATGGCCGTTTGTGAGCAAGATATGCTGTGAAACAGTAACGCGAAATGACGGTAAATGGAAAATGTGGGCTGCAAAGTCGTGAACAGGTGTTGCAGGTACAATGATCCGTACATTAATATGGGAGGTGGACGTATGCTGGGCGGAATAGATATCGGGACAACAGGCTGTAAAATTACAGTATACACGGATGAGGGTGATTACTGTTACAGATCGTATCAGGATTACCCCGTTTCAAGGACTATGGGAGAACATGAGGTAAATGGCGCTGATATCTGGAATGCGATCTGCCACGTAATTGCAGATGCGTCAGCGCATTATCCGGATATCGCGGCGATCGGAATTACCAGCTTCGGGGAATCCTTCGTGATGATGGACGAGCGTGATACGGTGCTTTGTCCGGCTATGCTGTATACAGACCCCAGGGGCAGCAGGGAATGTGAGGAGCTGACAGAGATGCTTGGCAGTGAAACGATTGCCCGCATTGTGGGAACGCAGCCCCACAGTATGTACAGCCTGCCGAAGATCATGTGGATGAAAAAACATCGGCCCGAGGTGTATGCGAAGACAAGAAAAATACTTCTGATGCAGGATTACATTATCTATATGCTGACGGGGCAGGCGGTCATCGATTATTCTCTGGCAACCAGAAGCATGGCCTTTGATATTTCAACGTATACATGGAGTGATACGATTCTGGAGGCTGCGGGGATCGACAGAGGTTTGTTTTCAAAGCCTGTGCTCAGCGGCACAGTCGCGGGGACAGTAAAGCCGGAGGTAGCAGAGCTGCTTGGTCTTTCCGCGCAGACGATCATCGTTCCGGCGGCTCATGACCAGGTCTCAGCGGCAGTAGGAGCCGGTGTTTTTGAGACGGACAGCGCGGTAGACGGAGCGGGAACGGTGGAGTGTATCACTCCTGTATTTCGTGGGATTCCGGATGCTGCGGCGATGGCGGAAGGAAAATACGCAGTAATTCCCTTCGCACTTCCTGGCAAATACGTGACGTATGCTTTTACGTATACGGGAGGCGCACTGATCTCCTGGTTCATCCATCAGATGGCAAAGGCAGAGCTTGCCGCAGCAAAGGGACAGGGAAGAAGCGTTTATGAGATTCTTGAGCAGGGAATGAGGGACGAGCCTACGGGAATTCTTGTGCTGCCGCATTTTGCGGGGGCGGGGACACCGTACATGGATGTGGGTGCAAAGGGGGCTGTGATCGGGCTTACCGTAGAGCATACTACATCAGATCTGTATCGGGCGATGATGGAGGGCGTCGTATATGAAATGCGGCTGAATCTGGAATATCTGGCAAAGGCCGGTATCCATCCGAAACGTCTTCGGGCCAGCGGAGGCGGGGCAGCTTCCGATGTCTGGATGCAGATGAAGGCTGATATATTGAATCTTCCCGTCATTTCTCTGGGAAGTGCCGAGGCAGGCGCAGCGGCAGGGGCAATGATGGCAGGAATAGCAGCAGGGATATTTAAAAATCTGGATGAAGCGGCGGGAAAAATGGTCAAAGAGAAAGCGACGTATTATCCCAGGCCGGAGGTACACCGTGCATATGAACCACATTATGAGAGGTACAAAAAGCTGTATGAAGCAGTGCGAC
>CAMTFT010000398.1 GCA_947071365.1 uncultured bacterium
TACACCTATTAAGTCGTCGGCAGCGTCAGATGTGTATAAGAGACAGGCGCCATATATACGAATGGTAAAAATCAAGAAAAGCGTTTCCCTGACCGGCACCTGGGAGGATATCGACCATGTGATGATCTATCTGAATCAGGGGGAGGTAAAGTGTATTGTCGAGGGAGTTACTTATATTCTGAGAGAGGGAGACCTGCTTATCATGCCGCCTCATGCACGGCATATCGTCATGATTGAAAATGAAAAACCCACGACCCAGTATATTTTTCATTTTGATTTTTTCTATGATGAAGAGAGGGCGAGGATTCCGCATCAGAGCGCATTTACTTTGGAGGAGCATATTCCTGTTCCCGCCCGGGAGGGGATACTGGAAGGCAAATGCTTTGCAGCCACGGTTCCGGTAAAAGAACGTTACTGCTTTGAAACTCTTTTTTTGTCGATGTACGGAGAGTTTGCGAAGAAAGAGTTTGCGTCAGATGTTATGCTGCGGGGGATGGCTATGCAGTTTCTGACGTACTGCTTCCGGCTGAGAAAAAGAAACAGCTATTCCGGGGAAAAAACACCGGTCAGACATAACAAGTCCTGGAATACCATGGAGCGGGCGTTGGAATATATTTATCTCCATTACAGGGATGTGGAGCTGGATAATATGCAGATCGCGGAGGCGATAGAGGTGTCTCCGAATTACCTGTCAAAATTGTTTAAGAAGTACCTGGGCATGTCTCTGCACAAGTATCTGGTCAGCTATCGCATGGAAGTGGCCCAGCGGCTTATCGTCAGGAAAAATTATAACATCACGGAGGCTGCTCTGGAGTCGGGCTTTGCGAGCATTTATGCCTTCAGCAAGGCATTTAAGCAGAAGCGGGGGATCAGTCCCAGTGAGTATGCCGCTATGCAGATAAAGGGAGAAAACGGAAAGAAAGCGGAAGATACGAAAGAAACACAGGACGGAGAAGATTATAACGAAAAGAAACAAATATACTACAATCAATAAGGAGGAACGCGAATGAAGACTTATCCTAAAATCGGTATCCGCCCGATCGTGGATGCAAGAGTAGAAGGGATCAGAGAAGCACTGGAGGAAAAGACCAGGGTAATGGCGCTGGCTGCGAAGAAAATTATTGAGGAGAACGTATTTTACGGAGACGGAACCCCTGCAAAATGTGTGATTTTTGAGACAAGCATCAGCGGCGGGGAGGAGGCAGCCAGATGCGAATACTTTTTTGAGCAGGAGCACGTCTGCGCCACCTTAAGCGTGACGCCGAGCTGGTGTTATCCGACGGAGACTATCGACTGCAATCCGGGCCGCCCGAAAGCGCTGTGGGGCTTTAATGGCACGCAGAGACCGGGAGCCGTCTATCTGGCGGCAGCCATGTCCGCGCACAATCAGATGGGACTTCCGATCTTCTCCATTTATGGAAGTGACGTACAGGAAATGGAGGATGACTCTGTGCCGGAGGATGTGAAGGAAAAACTGATCCTGTTTGCAAAGGGCGCTATCGTGGTAGGAGAAATGAAGAATAAGTCGTATGTGTCCTTTGGCGGCGTTTCCATGGGGATCATGGGCTCCTGTCTCGATCCCGGATTCTATATGAAGTATCTGGGAATGCGCCCGGAATGGGTGGATATGACGGAGATCTTAAGAAGAATAAAGCTGAAGATATACGATGAGGAAGAGTTTGAGAGGGCGCGCAGGTGGATACGGGAGAAATGTCCGGAGGGCTATGACAAGAACTCTGAAAGCAAACGCCACACACCGGAGGAAAAAGAAAAGGAATGGGATTTTATCGCTAAAATGACCATTATTATGCGGGATATCATGCTTGGAAATCCTGCGCTGGCGGATATGGGCTGGTCAGAGGAATCCCGCGGCAGGAATGCGCTTTTTGGCGGCTTCCAGGGACAGCGGGCATGGACGGACTGGCTTCCTAACGGGGATTTTACGGAAGCGATCATGAATTCCAGCTTTGACTGGAACGGAAAGAGACAGCCGGTTGTGCTGGCAACGGAGAGTGACAATCTCAATGGCCTGGCAATGATCATGGCAAATCTTCTGACCGGAAAAGCCAGCGGATTTGCAGATGTAAGGACTTACTGGAGTCCATCGTCAGTGGAGCGCGTGACCGGATGGCGGCCGGAAGGAAAAGCCGGGAACGGATTTATTCATCTGACGAATTCCGGGGCAGCCTGCCTGGATGCTTCCGGGGCATCCCGGGATGAAAACGGTGATCCGACGATGAAGCCTTGGTGGGAAATGACAGAGGATGACATTGAAGCGTGCCTGAAGGCGACAGACTGGTGCCCGGCTTCCCTCACGGAATTCCGTGGCGGCGGATTTTCCTCACATTTCAGGACGCAGGCGGAGATGCCGATGACGATGATACGTGTGAATCTGATCGACGGTATCGGGCCGTGTTTGCAGCTCGCAGAGGGATACAGCGTTGTTCTTCCGGATCATGTACATAAGGTGATCGATGACCGTACTGACCCGACCTGGCCCACCACCTGGTTTGCGCCGAGGCTTACGGGGCGGGGCGCTTTTACCAGCGTGTATTCCATGATGGCAAATTGGGGGTCTAACCACGGCGCGTTTGCCCACGGGCATATCGGCAGGGAGCTGATCACGCTTGCATCCATGCTGCGGATTCCCGTATCGATGCATAATGTGGATGACGAGAATATTTTCCGTCCGCATGCGTGGAGCGCATTCGGGACAGAGTGTCTGGAAGCGGCGGATTACAGGGCGTGTGCTCATTTTGGGCCGTTGTATAAATAAACAGGTTGGATAAATAAACAGTAAAGCAAAAAGGCCGGATCGGAGGCAGATAAAAACAATATGCTTCCGGATCGGCTTTTTTGCGCGGATTTTGGTGCTGCCATGTGTTTATCATCGGCTTTGAGATCTTACGTGTTATTGAGGTACTTTGAAACTTTACGTGCTATTGAGG
>CAMTFT010000399.1 GCA_947071365.1 uncultured bacterium
ACACCTATTAAGTCGTCGGCAGCGTCAGATGTGTATAAGAGACAGTTACAGAACTCGTCAGCAGATAATAAAACGGAAACAGATTGATCAGCGCAGCTATAAAAACTATGATGTTAATGGTCAGATCCAATTTATCCATCCGCTTTATTTTATTGAGGATCGTTTTTTTCTTCATCTATCAGTCCTCCTTATCCGACATAACTCTAAACTGCGGAATTGCAATAATGACAGCGATAATAAACATGATCACTCCAACCGCAGACGCAACATACATCTTATTATAGCTGAATGCATTCCGATACAGATAATACATCATTGTCATAGATGCATTATTCGGGCCGCCATCACTGAGCAACTGGATGATGATAAACAGCTTCAGGATAGAAATAATCGTTGTAACTGACAGATACAAAGTAGTTGACTTCACCAGCGGAACGATGATCTTCAGGCAGACCTGTAATTTACTCGCGCCATCCACTCTGGCCGCTTCAAGCATGTCCAGGGAAATACTGTTAATTCCGGCAACGTACATAACAATGCTCGTACCGAGGCTGGCTATGATCGTAACAAAAGCGATCACCCACAAAACAGTATTGGCATTTCCCAGCAGATTGATCATTTTACCAGTCGCTTTTGTCAGATACCAGTTAACCAGTCCATTTGCCGGATTCAACAGGAACTTCCATACCATGGCCATAACTACAGTAGAGACGATAACCGGCAGATAAAACGTTGTTCTTACGAAAGAAATATATCCTGGTTTCTTATCGTAAATCGCCAGCGAAATAATGAGGGCAAGCAAAAGATTACCCAGGGTAATTACAACGACCAGAAACAGCGTATTTATCACACTTTTCTGAAATACCGGATCTATAAACAGATTGATATAATTCTCCAGTCCGACAAAAGTATTCTCTACCGCTGTAGATCGGAACATGCTCAGCCTGACTCCCTCAAATATGGGATAAATAGTAAAAACTGCAAAAAACAATAATTGGGGTGCCAAAAACAGATATCCCGTCAGATTGTCTTTAAAATGATTTTTTCGCAAACCTTTGGTCATATAAGTCTTGCCCTTTCCTTTTATGTTAGCAATAATCTGCTATAGCCTCCTGAATCATATCCACACATTTTGCAATATGTACCTCATCTTCCGGAACAAGAGAAAACAGCGGTTTTCTGACATCCCCCAAATCAATACCATAGCGGCGGCGAATAATTTCTTTGATCACGGCATACATATTTCCCTTTGCAGAACACATTTCATAAATGATAGCGTCACATGCATATTGAATCCTGCGCGCTTTCTCATACTCATTGTTCCTGCATAGCTGGAAAATCTTATTGTAAAGCTCCACCATGGCTCCATATGTACCGCCGATCGCACCATCCGCTCCAATTGCCAGACCGCTGACTAACTGCTCATCCGGCCCGTTAAATACAACAAAGTCATCGCCGCCATACATTTTGAACATCTGTATATCCTGCACAGGCATGGAGCTGTTCTTCACACCGGCAACTCTCGGATTTTTACGCATCTCATGAAACAGCGGCATCGTCAGAGCCGTACCGGCCAACTGAGGAATATTGTATATGATAAAATCCGTATTTGGTGCCGCAGCAGATATATCATTCCAGTACTGTGCGATCGCATACTCAGGCAGATGGAAATAGATCGGTGGGATGGAAGCTACCGCATCTACTCCCAATGATTCTGCGTGTGCTGCAAGTTCTGCGCTGTCCGCAGTATTATTACATGCTACGTGCGCAATAATTGTCAATTTTCCCTCCGCTGCTTCTACAACAGCCTCCAGTGTCTTCTTTCGTTCATCTTTAGACTGATAAATACACTCACCGGAAGATCCGCAAACATAAACACCTTTTACGCCCAGCTCGATCAGCTTTTTCGTCCACTGTTTCGTTCTTTCCTCGCTGATCCTTCCTTCTTCATCGTAGCAGGCATAAAATGCCGGAATAATTCCCTGATACTTAGAAATGTCCTTCATGATCATACTCCTTTCTTTTATTCAAACCACTGCGGCAGTCTGGCATGCATCTGCTCAAAATACCGGTTAACCTGTTCATCCGAGAAAGTCTGATATGGCGGATACAGCCTCATCGGAAATTCCGGAAGTGTTGCCTTTGCATAAAGTTTGTCATACGCTGCATTGATCACTGGAGTGGAACACGTTTCAAACAGAATCTCCTGCGAAACGGCAACCTCTTTTTCCAATTCCACAATCGTAGCGATGTCTTTTTCCTGACCAGCCTTAAACAGCCGCCACGCCGTTGGAAAATGGGACGAAATACTTGAGAACAACATACTGCATTCCCCAAAGAGGCACCCGTATCCATAACCGTATTCGCTTAAAACAAACTGAATCGGGCAATCCGCCTTCACTACGTTAATTACGTCCTCCAGTGAGTCATTCATGAATTTAACTGAAACAAGATTCGGAATCTCCTTTGCCAGCCGGATATAATCGTTCGCTTTCAGCAGCTTCTTGGAGCGTCCACCGTTGTTGTAATGCATGAACCTGCAGTCCGGAAACTGATCACAAACCTGATGGAAGAATACATCCACTTCCTTGTCTGTCAACGCTCCCCATGACGGAAAAGAGATCTGAAAATCCCTTGCTCCCAGTTCATACGCTGCCCGGAGCCGGGTAATCATATTAGACGCTGATAAACTGATACATCCAACGATCGGAGTCGTATCTGTTCCTTTTAATTCATCAATAAATACTTTGCTGATGTGAACAAATTCCTCATCATTAACGGCAAAACCTTCGCCTGCGGTTCCGAAGATATAAATATACTTCAAACCATTATTCACCATGTTGCGGATTCCCTTGCGGAACAAAGCCTCATCCAGTTTAAAATCTTCTGTCCACGGAATCAGCTGTCTCTTATACACATCTGACGCTGCCGACGACTTAAT
>CAMTFT010000400.1 GCA_947071365.1 uncultured bacterium
GCTCAGCAGTGTAACAGTAATCTTGGTCGTACCAGTCTTTTTCTGCGCTGTGATTTTCCCCGTCTTGCTGTTTACTTTGACAAGCTTCGTATTAGCCGATTTCCAGCCAACCACCCTATCTCCCGGTGTCAGATTGCTGACTTTCACAGCCGTAGTGGACTGGCCCGTTTTCAGGACAATGCTTGTGGTGTTCAGAGAGATCGTCGGAATCTTTGCACTGCCGCTGTCTGTTACCGTGTTCTTTGAGCCGCAGCCGTTCGCGCAGACGGCTGTCTTTGTGCCGTCCTTGTACCACGTTGCGTTGCCGTTGGAAACATAGCTGGTAAAACTGTGGCCGATCCTTCTGGCTCCCGGTTCTGTTTTCTTTTTATTGCATCCCGTACACTGATACGTATCATACGCATCCTGTGTACATGTGGCTGTACCGGTAGATACTTTCTTCCAATCATGCGGCAGCATTGTTCCCGGCGCAGTAATCGTATCCTTCGTACCGCACACTGAACATTCATACGTATCATACGCATCCTGGGTACATGTGGCTGTAACGGTAGATATCTTTACCCAGTCATGCGACAGCATTGTTCCCGGCGCAGTAATCGTATCCTTCGTACCGCAGCCCCGGGAACACTGGGCTGTCTGCGTTCCATCTGCTGTACATGTAGCATCATTATTGTATACATAGTTTTCTTCCGCAAAATAGTGGCCCAGTGCGCTAAAATACTGCACGCTTTCCATGCCACACGCGTCACACGTACACTTTGAGATACTATAACCTCCCGTTGTACACGTCGCTTCTGTCGTTGACGTCTCCCAGATGTGAAGATGAGTTGAAGCCATATCGCTTCCGTATTCCACACCGCTTAATATTGGAAACGCAAAGCTCTGCGAATAAATACTGCTGGTAAAATTAGAATATAATGTCCTCTCTGCAGCAATTGTAATGTTGCTGGATCCAAGAGACGAGCTTCCTGCCAGAAGATACTTCCTGCCCGGCGAACCTCCTGCCACATCGTCCCAGGTTACATCCACCATATACCAGTTTCCGTTATCCATTTTGACGTAATTCCACATATGCGGACCGTTCGCATACCCTACGATCAGCGCACATTCAACACCTGCTTTATTACACAAAATCTTAAACGCCTTTGCGTATCCTTCACATACCACATTCTTTGTCCTGGAAAGGAATACTCCCGCTGCCGAATGCGCATACGCCACCTCGAGACCTGTTGTGCCCTCATTGTAACTCAAAAGTTTGCACAGGTAATCGTGTATTGATGTCACTTTTTCCAGATCCGAAGTTCCCTTACCATTCATGGCTTCTGCATACGCAGCATCTACCGCACTGTCAAACGCCGGAACCTGATTTCCTGCTCCCGCATATATCATGCCTGGCTTTAATGTAATTTCTGCTACTGAGCTTGGATAATAATTGCTGGTATAAGTATAGGAATAGCCTGGCGCTCCCATCCAGAATACTTCCGGAAAATCATAGATAAATGCGTCATAGGCCGACTGCATGATATGACGAATCGCTTCCTTTGTCTCAAGCAGCCCCGCCTTATCCTGAAAAGCAAGCTGCGTACCCAGTGTAATAGACAGAGTTGAGCCATCCGCTACCGCATTTCTGGAATCTACGTATGCCGCTTTCATTGCATCGTACACGCTTCTGGCATTTCCCGATAACTGTACCCCATAAGAATCCGTGTAGACACCGGAAAAGTATGTCCTGCTCTTTGGCATAGCCGCACAGGAAGCGTACCCACTCTCCTGCACCTGTTCCTCCACAGTTTGGAGCAGTTCCCCGCATACCTCTGTCTCTAACGGAATTTCTGACGCATCCACTTCTTCTATCCCGAGAAGTATATCATCTCCGTCGGAAAACACAACGCTCTCTGAGTCATCCGTATTCCACTCTGCATCCGGAGATGATATTTCCTGCTCCGTTCCTGTCGTATCAGAAATGATACCTTCATCCGATGCGTCAATCAGGATTTCATCCGAACTATCCTCTTCAATCATTTCCCCCGGCGCACCAGCCTCCACCGCCACACTATCATTTTCAGCCAGCAGAACCTCTTCCGCCATCACCCCATTTACCGGCATAACAGCCATAAGAGATGCCATCGTCAATGCAATCAGTCTTTTTCTCATAATCCTCTTCCTTACCTCGCCTCTCCCATAAAAAACAACGCCAGCGTTCCCGGCCCGGAATGCGCCCCTATCGTCGGACCCACCGGGTTGATCAGGAATTTTTCTATTCCGAAACGCTTCTTGACCTGCTCCTGCACATACAGCGCATCCTCATAGCAGTCGCCGTGGCTGATAAACACCACGTCATTTTGGCTCCGGTAGCTTCCCATCTGTTTCTCCATGTTGTCTACCAGAACATTCAGTGACTTTTTGCGGCCACGCACCTTTGAAAGCGGGATCAGATGTCCCTCATCGTCCACGTGCAGCACCGGCTTTAAGTTGATCATCGTCCCCAGAACCGCCGCTGCCTTTGAGACACGCCCGCCGCGGTACAGATGGAACAGATCATCCACCGTAAAGTTGTGGCATACATGAAGCCTGTTCTCTTCCAGCCATTTTACCAGCTCATCATACGAAAGCCCCGCGGCCTGATGTTCCAACGCCTTGTGAACCAGAAGTCCCTCTCCCATGGACGCGGCAAGGGAATCCACTACAGTGATCCTGCAGTCCGGCTGCTCCTCCATCAACTCCTCCGCTGCCAGACGCACACTATTGTATGTGCCGCTCAATCCGCTCGAAAATGCAATGTGAATAATATTTTTATTTATCTTCAGGAATTCCTGCAGTTTCTCCTTCGCCTCCTCAGGATTGACCTGAGAGGTCGTGGGCATACAGCCTTCACGCATCTTCCTGTCTGTCTCTTATACACATCTCCGAGCCCACGAGACGGAGCTACATC
>CAMTFT010000401.1 GCA_947071365.1 uncultured bacterium
TACACCTATTAAGTCGTCGGCAGCGTCAGATGTGTATAAGAGACAGCCGTGATCCTGTCGATCAGCTCCTGTTCAAAGGGCCGCTGGCTCACGGCAATCGTCGGAACCTTTTCTGCATCCGGTATCTCCACCACTGCATCCGTAAGGATCTTCAGCTTCCCCGTGGCATCCACCGACTCATTCTGATACGTTTCCGGTGCGCCAAGGCGGGTACGCAGTGCATTTGATGATGAACCCGTATCTCCTATGGAGCTGTCCTTATCCCCTGTTGCATTATTCTGCACATCTGCGGTGTCGGTGGATGCTTCTGCACTTCCAGTCCCTGCATCCTCCGTTCCAGTCCCCGCGTCCTCTGTTCCGTCCCCTTCAGTCCTCGCATCCTCTGCTCCAGCCCCTTCAGCTCCTGCGTCCTCCGTTCCGGCTTCCTTATACTGCTCCATCGCTGCCTTCCCTTTTTGCTTTACCAGCGAATCCTCCGGCGTCTTTGCGCATCCAGCCAGCAATGTAAGCCCAATCATCATGCCGGTCAGTCCGGCTATTTTTCTTCGATTCATCTGATCTCCCCTCCGGGCGTCTGCCCTGTTTATTTCCGCGAACAGCGAGCCAAGTATCTCCCCTTGGGATATGCAAGGATATTTGGCGACTGCCGCGAAAATCAAATCCCCCGTTACTTGCAGCAGGATATTTGATTTCCTACTACAATATCAGTATCACACAACCCTCTTACCCAAATCTTCCCCGGTCTGTAACCAACATGTAACCGATAAAACAGTATCCAGCGCCTGAATTCATTCCGTTTATCATACACAGCAGGGAAGAACTTCGCATGGCGGAACTGCGAAGTCCTCCCCTGCGTCCGGGATGTCATTAGCGAAACATTAAATCAACCGCGGCGAAACGTCACACCCGCCCCCAAAGGATGGAAATTCTCGTCCCCTCCCCCTCTTTGCTCTCTATCTTCAGGCCAGCACCGTGTATCACAGCAATCTGCTGGCACAGCGCCAGCCCAAGCCCCACATTTCCGGCGCTGCGGCTCCGCGACTTGTCCACCATATAGAAAGCCTCGGTTACACGGTCGATCTCCCCGCTCGGGATTCCCTTTCCATGATCCTCAACATAAATTCCCTCATCATCCGCCGCCACAAGTATCGTCCCATACTCCGGCGACGCTTTGCAGCCGTTATCCACCAGGTTCATCAGAAGGCTCATCATCAGATCCTGATCCATGTAGTGTGTAAGCGATGCAGGGTCGCAGGATATCTCCATACCGAGATGCTTTTCGCCCCGCCTGAACGCGGTCAGCTCCTCCAGCCTTTTGAAAAGCTCTGCCAGCTTTACTTCCTGAAAATCCAGTGTATTTTCGCTGCTCTCATACAGGCCGGTTAGCTCAAGCATCTTTTCGGAAAGCCGTGCCATACGTTTTCCTTCACTGTAAATATACCCCAGCGCCCGGCTGCGGTTCCTGTCGCTAAGACCCGGAGAGCGTAGCGTCTCCGCATAACCGATGATGGCTGTCAGCGGCGTTTTCAATTCATGCGCCAGGCTCCCCAAAAGCTCCCTCTGCTTTTCGTTGACCTCCTGGAGCGCCTCCATATGCTCTTCCACCTTCCCGGCCATCCGGTTAAAGCTTACCGCCAGCTCATCGATCTCATCCTGCCTCTGATGCTGCCGATGATATCTGCCGCTGCCCTTTCTCCCGTTTCTGACTGCAACACGGCTGTTGTAAGCTCCGTCTGCGATTGATGCAGCCGCATTTTTCAGCTCCGTAATGGGATGAAGGCTCCGGTAAAGCCCCTGGAACAATACGGCTCCTATCGCAAGAAGAACCACCACTGTAAACCCAACTCCCCAAAGCAGGAGCTTTCCCGTCCGGTCATAAATATTTGTCACTTCTCTATACTGTACAATACGATATTCATACTGCCCCCACGTCTTCGTTTCCCCGTAAAAAAGAAGGAGCTTTTTATCACCTGCCTTCTGCGGCCGACTGACAACGATTCCGTATTTATCGCCGAAATTCTCCGTATTTCTGTCCGGTTTCTGTAATAATTCCACGTCATACGTATACGGCGACATGTTGTACAGCTCCTTATCTTTTAAATACAGGGCGCCGCTGCTTCCAAATATCCGCTGGAACTGATAGGCGGCTGCTACTTCTATGAGAACGCTGTCGCTGCTTTCCACTAATTGTTTATCCATTTTCTCTACGAAGCGCTGCATCTGAAGCTGAAACTGCTCCATCTCGTATGCAGCAGTATCCTGCAGACTTTCCTTCTGCATCTCCTGCAAAAGAAAAAACAGGAGCACAGATGCAAGGATCACCATGGCCAAAGACACCTGCAAATATATTTTCCGAAAAAGCCTCATTTCTCTACCTCCAGACAGTATCCCACCCGCGGAATCGTCTTTATGACATCCTGAAAATCCAGCTTTTTCCGTATTCTTCCCACATGGGCGTCCACAGTCCGCGTCTCCCCTTCAAACTCGATTCCCCAGAGCGCGCCCAGAAGCTGCTTTCTCGTCAGCACCTTATTCTGATTCCGCACAAACATCATCAGACAGTCAAATTCCATCGGCTTTAGGTAGATCTCCGCGCCGTTCTTTGTGACCTTGCGCTTCTCGGCATCAATTGTTACATCGTGAATTCGGATCAGCTTTTCCTCTGTCTGGTTCCTTTTCAGCACCTTGTCAAGACGCACAAGAAGCTCCAGCATCTCAAAAGGCTTGACGATATAATCCTCCGCGCCCTCCGTCAGTCCCTTTATCTTGCTGTGTATATCGCCCTTCGCCGTCAAAAAGATCACCGGGATCCCATATGCGGAAAGCTGCGGAAGAAGGGCAAATCCGTCTCTTCCCGGAAGCATGATATCCACGAGTGCGCAGTCATAGCCTGTCTCTTATACACATCTGACGCTGCCGACGACTTAATAGG
>CAMTFT010000402.1 GCA_947071365.1 uncultured bacterium
GGTTGTAGTCGATCTTTGCCTTATAATTTCCATACTGCTCCAGATATTTCGGGTCAATGCCGGCCTTTGCTGCGATCTCAGTAATCGGAGACATCACGGTTTCCTGTGCAATTTCAATATCTGTTTTGAATCCCATAGTAAAACATACCCCACTTTCTTTTTTTGTACACGCCTGTTTTTCAGGCGATTTCATGGACAGAACCGCTTTATTCCTGCGGGCAGCGAGCCCGACGGACATACTAAGTGCCCGGTGGGTATGCATGTCCATTTGACTCTGCGCCCTGCGCATTCACGATCCTATCCGATATTTTTCATCGTACCGATGATCACGTCACATGCCACAACGAGATCCTCCGCATGAAATGCTGCCGGAAAATTGTCGCTAAACAGAATCTGAGAAGACGGCGGGAATTCCTCATCTCCGCCCCAGATCTGGAACCGGATAAAGAATCCTTCAAACAGCTCGATCTCATATCCCGCATCACCGGCCTTTATTTTCCGGGCGCCCATTTTCTCCAGTGCGCTGCAGAATGCGTCAATACGGTTTCCATAGGAAAATGCCAGCCGCATCATACATCTGCCGTTGAACTGGCGGTAGTAAACCTCGCCCCAGGGCACTTCACGGTACGTTAAAAACTTTCCTGTGCCGGATACCTGACAGCCTTCTATCAGGAACCGGATCACCAAAATCTGGGCAGCCGTCATTTCCAGAAGCGGGCACCAGGAATCATCCTCCCCGGATCGCTTTACCGTAAACTCCGGAAACCCTATCTCGTATTCCTTCCCCAGGAATACGACGGAAAAACATTTTTTCTCTTCTGAGTAAGGAAAGCCGGTACGCTGACTGATCTCCAGAGGGTCCTTTTTCACGTACTCTTCCTTATAATGCTCAAAAGGGACTCGCTCCTTATTGTCCTTATCATACTCGATATTCATACTGCTCTCCTTCTTACTTCATCTCCAGCGACGGAAACAGCGCTGCATCCGTATGCGGCAGGAAACAGCATGCCACGAATTCATCCATATACGTCGGCTCATTGCTGAGCTCCAGATACGTCATGTTGTGGGCCACATCCGCCACCTTTTCCTCCGCCTCTTTTGAACAGAGGATCGTATACGCACCGGACAGAGAGGAGTTTCCGATATACGTGAACTTCTCCATCTCTATATCAGGGAACATACCGATATTCACCGCGTTGCGCATATTGATGCCGCTTCCAATACCGCCTGCAACCAGCACATGGTCGATCATGCTCACATCGAAATCAAGAGTCTGGAGCATAACGCGGATGGCTGAGAAAATAGCGCCCTTGGCCCGGATAAAGCTGTCAATATCCACTTCGGTGATCTCAATGTCCTTTACGGAAGCTGCCTCATCCTTAAAGGCAAGAACGTAGCTTCCCATGCCGTATTTGTCGTGCCGGATACGCTCACCCTCCCGGATAAACTTGCCCTTCGGACTGATGATGCCGCAGCGGAACAACTCACTGATCAGATCGATAATACCGGAACCGCAGATACCCACCGGCTTCTGTCCCTCGTCTCCGATTACGTCAAAAGTCGGATTCATGGTTTCTTTGTCGATCGTACATGCCTCGATCGCACCGTCTGTCGCACGCATACCACAACTGATATCGCCGCCCTCAAAGGCCGGACCTGCGGAGCATGCACAGCTCATCATGAATTCAGCATTGCCGAACACGAGCTCGCCGTTCGTACCGAGGTCGATGAACAGAGTCATCTCTTCCCTATTCCACATGGCGCTGGCAAGAGTACCTGCCGTGATATCGCCGCCCACATAGCTTCCGATATTCGGAGAAATGATAATTCTTGCATGGGGATAGATCTTAAGGCCAAGATCCTGCGCAAACATGGAACCTGTCTCAAAGAATGTCGGGATATACGGCTCCATACGAACCGGGTCGGCATCCACACCGGCAAACAGATGATTCATCGTCGTATTACCGGCAACACACATCCGGTATATCTGGGTGGTGCGGATCTTCGCTGCGCGGCACATCTCCGCGATCAGCGGATTTAATGTCTCTTTGATGATCGCATCCTGAAGCTTCTTACGTCCGCCGTCTTTTTGCTGCTCAATAATACGGTTGATTACGTCCGCACCGTAACGAATCTGGCCGTTTCCGGTGGATGCCTTTGCCAGGATCTCGCCGTTTTGCATGTTGATGACCAGACCGGCCACTGACGTAGTACCGATATCCACTGCCAGTCCGCACACCTTCGCTTCCTCATCAGAGGGCAGAACATCCAGAACTTCCACCTTATCTCCTGCTCTGCGAATGACGCACTGAACACGGAAAGAAGACTTCCGAAGTACATCAGCAAGCTTTTTCAGCACAAAGAACGGCATTTTCACTTCTGAAACACCGCAGGCAGCCTCTATCGCCCACTGAAGCCTCTCATTGTCCGGCATGGTATCGTCAAGAGACGGCTCCGCCATTTCCAGCGAAACGACTTCCAGATCATTTTTGAATTCAATTCCCGCCGCAGCAAGATCGGACTTCGTCTTCTCAAATATTTTCAATTCTTCAGCTGAATCAAGATCCGCAACCTTCATTCTGCTGCGATATGCAGATGCTATATCCGGAACCAGCACTTCCACATCCGCACAGATTTTGCTGACACAGGACAACCTCCAACCCTGTGCGTATTCTTCATCGGTGATATGCAGCGTCTTTTTTGACTCCACTTCACCATTTACCAATTTTACTCTGCATTTTCCGCAAGCTGCATTTCCACTACATGGTGCATCAATGGCAACGTTCGCCAGTCTCGCCACCTCCAGAAGGTTATCGCCTTCATGAGCAAATACTTCCACATCGCTGCCATTTTCAAATTTAAAAGTTACCTTAAACATTTATTTACCTCACGAGTTAAATATTTATCAAATGCTTTGGTTACAGTAACAT
>CAMTFT010000403.1 GCA_947071365.1 uncultured bacterium
TACACCTATTAAGTCGTCGGCAGCGTCAGATGTGTATAAGAGACAGGCTGGTGGGTTTGCAGTTCTGATCCAGTGTAGCATCGATATGTTTTCGACGGTTTTTCAGCCATATGTGTTTGATTTGAATAAAGGGCACGATCTGTTTTTTTATATTGTGCAGGATGTGCTCTTTTATCCGTTCCTGGGAATTCTGGTGCTGCTTTTCCTGAAAAAAGTCCGCTTTGCCGACCTTCTGTGGTATTTGATGGAATCCCGGAAGAAAAAGAGAAACCTGATCATTATCAGTCTGCTTTATCCTGTGGTGAATTATACAACAATCTATCTGCTGGAACAGTATGAGGATTTTTTCTGGAACAACTTTCCGTTTGTTTCGTTTTTGATGCTGCTGGTGATTCTCGGTGTCTGCGGAGCTGTTTCGGTAGAGGGAATGCGCCAGGCGAAGCTGCATGAACAGGAACAGCTTCTGAATCAGCAGAATCTGTACATAAGCAACTTAGAGCGGATGCAAAGTGAGATGCGTGCTTTTCGCCATGATTACAAAAATATGCTGTCCGGTCTTTATCTTCGCGCGGGGGAAGAGGGCGGAGGAGAAAAAATACAGCAGCTTTTGTCGGACATGACAGACAGCTTTGATGAGCAGATCGGTGGTTATATCCAGCAGACGACGCAGCTTGGCAATTTGAGAGTGACAGAGTTGAGAAGCCTGATTCTTGGAAAGATGACCGAAATGCAGAAAAGAGGTATTGTCTGCCATCTGGAGATCCTGTATCCGGTGGAACACGTCTCTGTGCCGTGTATGGAATTGAACCGCTGTCTCGGTATTCTGATCGATAACGCGATGGAGGCAGTGCAGGGGCAGGATTCTCCTTCGGTGGATATTCTGGTCAGTGAGCAAATGCAGATGACTTCTTTTATTGTCAGCAACCGGGTGACGGAGCCGGTGGATTTCGGAAATATATGGAAGGAAGGTTATTCCACAAAAGGCGAGGGGCGAGGATTGGGGCTTTACAGTTTCCAGAAGATAGTGGAGCGTTATGACAAGCTTCTGTCCTCTTCAAGCTGCAGGGATGGAATTTTTACACAGCAATTAGACGTGTTGAGGTGAGGATATGCTGCCGGTATTTTTATGTGAGGACGAGCCTGACATCCGGGAGATGGAGCGAAAGCTGATTGAACAGTATCTTATGATTCAGGGATACGATATGGAGCTTGTGCTGGATACGGGGAATCCCAGGGAAATTTTGGAGCAGGTGAAAAAGAAACCTGTGAGGGGGATCTATTTTCTGGATGTGGATTTGAAGTATGAGGGGCTGGATGGTTTCCTTCTGGGGAAGGAGATCCGCAGGTATGACAGCTACGGTTTTGTCATCTACGTGACAGCATTCCGGGATTTGGCGTATAAAACATTTCAGCATCACATTGAGGTGCTGGATTATATTGTAAAAGAAAATCAGGAGGCGGTGCGGGACGGAATCTGCCGCTGTTTTGATACGATCGTCGAGCGGCTGAGCCGGGAAAATCTGGCGCCTTTAAAGGCGTGTTATACGGTGAAAAGCGGTGAGCTGCGCAGACATGTTCCGGTGGAGGATATTTTATTTTTTGAGACGGATGCCGGAAGCCACCGCATCACACTTCACACAGAGAATGAGCGCATCAGCTTTATCGGGCAGATGCGTGAAATCGAAAAAGAATTGCCGGATACTTTTTTCAGATGCCACCGTGGATTTCTGGTAAATATTTGTCGCGTTCAGGAAGTAAATCTGAAAGCAAATGAGGTGATTTTCGTCAACGGAGAGACGTGTCTCGTTTCCAGGGGACTGCGCTCCGGGCTGATGAAACGCGTCGCGGAGCAGTTTGCGGCGCAAAAATAAAGGGAGCAGTTTGCAGCACCGAAACAAAGAGTGCAGTATACAGCGCCAAAGCCAGAATTCCCCAATAAAGTAGTTTGCAGCAGCGAATCAGCGAATCAAAAAATAACGATTCAGGCAATCAAAGCTGCCGTTTGGGCAAAAGCCCACCTTCTCTGGGCGTGTTTTGTATAATGGGTGCAGAACACAACAGAAAGGGGTTTGGTTATGAAATCAGAAGTAAAAATGAAAGCGGCAGCAGAGGCTGCAAAAATGGCGGGGTTTGTTACGATCCTGTATTTTCTGGTACGGTTATTTTTCTGGGGCGCGCAAAGAGGCATGGGTGCTCCTTCGCAATTGGATGAGCTGGTTCTTTTTGCGGCGGCTGGCCTGTTCGCCGCAGCATTTCTGGCGGCTTATGTCTATTATGTGGTATCGCTGAAAACAGGAAAAGCATCGTATTATGTAATTCCATACCGCAGCCTTGCCGGTATGGAGGAGCAGCTTAATATCCGGGGCAATCAGGGCTTCCGATGCGAAAACGCAAGGCCGGATCTGTTCTTATTCCGGTTGAGGTATACCGGAGAACATCATTACTACCGGGCAGAATACGTAACGGTCAGGGATGCCCTACACTTTAAGCAGTTCATAAAAGAAAACAGTGAGCAGGGATGGCAATACGTTCCTTCTTCGAACAGCGTGGGAAGTACGCCTGTTGCGGTATTTACTTCGGCAGAGCCGTCTGCGGATGTCAGCGCAGCGGGGCATAATGTGAGGAACCTGCGCGGCTGGCTTGTGATCGTGATTGTGTTGAATGTTCTTGCGTCTGCGTTTGCAATACTGGTGGCGGTGTATGTTTTGCCGGGGGTGGCAATTGCCAGATGGTTTGCCGGAGTAGTATCCGCAATATGCATTCTTCAGATCCTTGTAAAGCTCAGGGTCGCTTTCCTGCCGGAAAAATAATGAAGAAATATCTTTGCGCACTATGTATATTTTGATGTAAAATGACACGTTTAGACTAGATAATTTAGCCCTGTCTCTTATACACATCTGACGCTGCCGACGACTTAATAGGTGTA
>CAMTFT010000404.1 GCA_947071365.1 uncultured bacterium
GATGTAGCTCCGTCTCGTGGGCTCGGAGATGTGTATAAGAGACAGCTGCTGTGCTGCACCGATTTTGACCAGAGCGCGGAACAGGAATACATCACGATGGTTCAGCAAAACAAGGTGGACGGCATCATCGGCCTTACATACAACCCCGACCTGCACGTTGATGAAAACACCCCTTTCATCTCCATCGACCGCTCCATGGGGCCCCACATTCCCTGTATCGCCAGCGACAATTTCGCAGGCGGGCAGATGGCTGCGGAAAAGCTGGCCGATCTCGGCTGTAAAAACGTCGCCTTTCTGCGGATCGGTTCTTCCCTTACGAATGAGCCGAACAAACGAAAGGCCGGCTTCGAAAACGGCTGCCTGGCAAGAAATCTGAATTACAGTATGAAGATCCTGCAGGATGACGATTCCGTAAATGAATTCGAAGGCTTCCTCTCCGAGCATATGCATGACGGCCATCTGGACTTCGACGGCATTTTCTGTGTCACAGATTATATCGCCTATGAGGTCATCAAAATACTGAAAAGACTCGGTGTTCGTGTTCCTGACGACGTGCAGGTGATCGGCTATGACGGCGTTCGGATGTTCGGTGACGGCGAGCTGGTCTGCTCCACCATCGTTCAGCCAGTGGAGGATATGGCGGAAATGTGCGTAGAACTTCTGCTCCAGGAGAACATGACGGCCAAGCCTCCCCTTGTCTGCCTGCCTGTCTCATACAGATACGGCGGGACAACGAAGGATGTACCAGGAGGGAAGGATACTCTCTCATGAAAAACTGGTGGTATTATCACAAATGGTACGTGATCTGTGGCGCTATCCTGTTTTTTGTTCTTATTGACCTCACAGGAAATGCCCTGGGATGGTTCCACAAATCTCCTGACATCCAGATCGCCTATATCGGAGAGACACGTCTGCCCGAAGAGACAGAAGAAGCTCTGAAAAAAGTCTTTGCCTCTCTCGCTGACGACTACAACCATGACGGCGAAATTCTGGTGCAGGTCAACCAGTTCGTCAGCGGAAACCCGGAGGATATGGATGCAGATACCGCCTCCTACCGCCGGGCCTCGACACTGACCCTCATGGGAGACATCAACGACTGCGAAAGCTATTTCTTTCTGATGGAGCGTCCGGAGGAGGTACAGAAAGAATTTCAGGTACTTGCCATGCCCGATGGGAGCTGCCCCGATGAACTGGATTTTTCCACGGAAGGCAAAGTTTTTCAGTGGAGTTCTTGCACCCCCCTGTCCGAAACAGATCTGGGCAGCTATACCACAACACTGTTTGGACAAAGCCAGACCGGCAGCAACCAGGAACTTCTGTCACACCTGTATCTTGGAAGACGGTGTTTTTACGATGAAAGGCAAACAGATCATGCCGATGAATGCAGCCATCTCTGGGACACCTTGAAAGGAGGCATAAACGAATATGAATAAAAAAATGATCCTGTTCCCTCTCTGTGCCGCGCTGTTCCTGTCCGGCTGCTCCTCCTTATCGAAGAACAGCGAAGAAAAAAAGAACTGGCCGGAGGGCACAGTCCAAATAGGAAGCGCAGCAGGCATCACCGCGCCGGAGCGTTTCACACTTCTTGACAACAAAGAAACACTGGCAGCCGACGGGCTTTACTACGCCTCATGGGGCACCGGAAGCTGCGTTCCGTATGAGAACGACGAGGGCGACACCGTAGACCTCTATGATGCCCAACTGTATTTTCTTACGAGTGAATCAATGAGCGAAGAAAAGGCAGAGGGCGACCGTGATAAGTGGCTGGCTGTCGCAAAGGAGAATTATGAAGTCCATACGGAAAACAGCGTGACGCTTAACAGACAGACGTATACGGTGCTCACATACGACTGCATCAGCGAGGACAGCCCCTACGACCACGGCGTATCCGCCTTCGGTGTCTGTGGCACTACGGCAGTCTGCGCAGAGCTTACCTGCCTGGAAGACTACACGGAAGATCTGGAAACGATACTCACTGAGTTTTTAAACGGTTGCTATTTCACCACAGATTAGGAGGAATTTTCATGGCTTTTTTCTTTCAACCAAATTCATTTCCCTCAAACGGAAAACGTCTGACCGGTTTTTCAAGATACACGGAGGTGCTGGAACGGAATATCAAAAGCTTTCTGCTCACAAATTTGCTGACTCTCGTCATCTTTCTTCCCTTTGGGATCGGAGTCATCCTGGCGATCCTCTCCTCCAGCGTACTCGTTTTGATCCCTGCCTGCATCATCGGCGGAATCTTTGCCGGCCCTGCCCTTTCCTGCATGTATGACGCCATCCTGCGCGGGCTTCGGGACGCCCCCGGAAAATGTCTGGAAAACTACAAACGCGCATGGAAACAGAACTGGCGTCAATCCCTTCTGCCCGGTATCATATTCTGCCTGATGATCGGCTTTTACGCATTTATGGTAATGCTTTTCTGGTGGGCCACCCGGTTTCCGGGCTGGGGTACTGTGGCAGTCTTTTTCTTTGGCATGCTGCTGTTCACCATGTTTTTCTCCATCTGCTGGCCGCAGATCACGCTGTTTCAGCAGCCGTTTCTCCAGTGTGCCCGCAACTGCCTGCTGTTTATCATCCGGTTTTTCCTGAAAACAGCCGGAGTTGCCCTGCTCCAGATATTATACTGGGCCGTTATGGTTCTGTTCCTGCCGTGGTCCGTGGTACTCCTGATGTTAATCGGCTTCTGGTTCATCCTGTATACGGCCACATTTCTGATTTATGACACCTTAAACGAAAGCTTTCAAATTGAAGAACAGATCGCAGCCGCTTTTCCCGAACAGGTTCCTTTTTATGAGGACGATGAAACGTGGCTGAAAAGAAAACAGGAGGAAACAAATGCATCCCACCACTCAGATTGCTGAAAACCACACTCTTATATCTGTCTCTTATACACATCTGACGCTGCCGACGACTTAATAGGT
>CAMTFT010000405.1 GCA_947071365.1 uncultured bacterium
ACACCTATTAAGTCGTCGGCAGCGTCAGATGTGTATAAGAGACAGCGGTTGTACAATTCCTTCGCTGCATTGTATCCCATCTTCTTCTGGCGGTGGTTGACTGCCGCAGACTCCACGATGACGGCCAGATTCCTTCCGGGACGAATCGGAAGCGAATGGCAGACCACGCGGTTGCCGAGGAATTCTGTGTATTCCTCCTCCAGGCCGAGACGGTCGTACTCCTTGTCGCGATCCCACTCCTCCAGCTTGATCACCAGATCGATGGACTGTGTATTCTTTACGCTCTCAACACCGAACAGAGTCTTCACGTCGATAATACCGATACCGCGAAGTTCAATGAAATGCCGCGTGATATCCGGCGCCGTACCGATCAGCGTCTCATCACTGACCTTGCGGATCTCCACCACATCATCCGTAACGAGGCGGTGTCCGCGCTTGATCAGCTCCAGAGCCGCCTCACTCTTTCCGATGCCGCTCTCGCCCATGATCAGCACGCCCTCGCCGTACACATCCACAAGAACACCGTGGATAGAAATACACGGCGCCAGCTCTACATTCAGCCAACGGATGATCTCTGCCATGAAATCGGACGTGGTCATCTTCGTCGTAAACACTGGAACCTCATACTTCTTCGCAAGGCGAAGCATATCATCATCCGGCTCCGTCATGGTCGTATAAATGATACAGGGAACGTGGTAGGACAGAAATTTCTCATATACCGGAAGCTTCTGCTCTCTCGTCAGATGCTCCAGATACGTGTACTCTACGTATCCGATGATCTGCACACGCTCTGAATAAAAGTGGTCAAAATATCCTGTAAGCTGAAGCGCCGGACGATTGATCTCAGAAGTCACAATTTTTTTCCCTTCCATGCTGATCTCCGGGATCGCATTTGTGAGCTTCATCTTGTCCGCCAGCTTTTCAATAGTCACGCTGCTCGCCATTTCGTAAATCCTCCTGAGTCATTCTCTCATAAAAAATCCTTTGTTACATTTTATAACTTATATTATACCCGAGTCAAGTACATTTACGCACCAAACCGCCCATCTGCCTGCTCGACTGTCACCGTCGGAGATTTTTGGGCGTTCTCCGAATGGAAAAAATCATACACCTGCTGCGCGCTCCGCAGATTCATGGACGGCGCATTCGCAAGCTGGTCCAGCGTCGCATCCCGCACCGCCTCCAGAGACTTAAAAGTACGCATCAGCGCTTTTCTCCTGGTCGGTCCGATTCCCTCTATATCATCCAGAATCGAATGTACCTGCTGCTTGCTGCGCAGACTGCGGTGGTATTCAATGGCAAAGCGGTGCGCCTCGTCCTGAATTCTCGTCACCAGCCGGAATGCCTCAGAATGCGTATCAATGGGCAGTTCCACGTTTTCAAAATAAATGCCCCTCGTCCTGTGATAATCGTCCTTCACCATACCGCAGACCGGGATATCGATTCCCAGCGAATCCAGCACCTTAAGGGCGATGTTTACCTGTCCTCTTCCGCCGTCCATCATGATCAGGTCAGGGAAGCGGCTGAAGCTTCCCATTTCATAGCCCATGCCCTTTTCTTCCAGCTCTTTTCGTTCCTCCAGACCGTGGGAGAACCGCCGCGTCAGCACTTCCTCCATGCTGGCATAGTCATCCGGCCCCTGAACCGTCTTTATCTTGAATTTGCGGTAATCGCTGCGCTTTGGCTTGCCCTTTTCGTATACGATCATGGAGCCTACCGATTCAAAACCGCTGATATTGGAGATATCAAACGCTTCCATCCGCATGGCGCATTCAATGTCAAGCAGCTTTTCAATCTCGTGGACAGCCCCGATGGTTCTGCCCTCTTCCCGCTTGATGCGCTCCTTATCCTGCCGAAGGACGATTGCGGCATTTTCCTTTGCCATCTCCACCAGCTTTTCCTTCGTTCCTTTTTTCGGTACATGGAGATGGACGCGCTGTCCGCGCTTTTCGGTAAGCCACGCTTCCACCACATCGTGATCCTCAATATCCGTCTCCAGCATCAGCTCCTTCGGCACAAAAGGCGTCCCGCCGTAATACTGCTTGACAAAACTGCTCAGGATCGCCGACCTCGTATCGTGGGGCGCCACCCGCAGATAAAAGTGCTCCCGGCCGATCATTTTGCCGTCCCGGATAAAAAATACCTGCATGACTGCATCCACAGCCTCCACAGCCATTGCCAGAACATCCTTGTCCTCGCCGTCGCCGCGGGTAATCTTCTGCCGCTGCGCCACCTGATTGATGCTCTGGATCAGGTCGCGGTACTCAATGGCCGCCTCGAATTCCATATTCTCCGCCGCTTCATTCATCTTCTGTTCCAGCATTCCCAGCACCGGCGCATGGTTCCCGTTCAGAAATTCCAGCGCATCATCAATGGATTTCCGGTATTCCTCCCTGCTGATCTTCCCCTGGCACGGCGCGTTGCACTGGCCGATATGGTAATAAAGGCAGGGCCGCTCCTTGCCTATGTCCCGGGGCAGGCTGCGGTTGCAACTTCGCAGCTTATACAGCTTCCCGATCAGCTCTATCGTATCCTTCACGGCCCCGGCGCTGGTATACGGCCCGAAATACCGGGACTTGTCCTTTTTCATCGTGCGGGCAAAAAGCACCCGGGGATATTCCTCACCCAGCGTCACCTTGATAAAGGGATAGCTCTTATCATCCTTCAGCATCGTGTTGTATTTCGGCCTGTGCTCCTTTATCAGGTTGCACTCCAGCACCAGCGCTTCCAGCTCGGAATCCGTCACGATGTACTCAAACCGCCGTATCCGCTCCACCATCTGCTGAATCTTCACACTTTTATTCCGGCTGCTCTGGAAATACTGCCGCACCCTGTTTTTCAGGCTGATGGCTTTCCCCACGTATATAACTGTCTCTTATACACATCTCCGAGCCCACGAGACGGAGCTACATCT
>CAMTFT010000406.1 GCA_947071365.1 uncultured bacterium
GTAGCTCCGTCTCGTGGGCTCGGAGATGTGTATAAGAGACAGGTGCGGTCTTTCGCAGTTGATGAGCCTTCGCTACGGCACAGTGCCGATCGTCAGGGAGACGGGCGGCCTGAAGGATACGGTTGCTCCGTACAATGAGTATGAGGGCACAGGAACGGGCTTCAGCTTCGCAAATTACAATGCGCATGAGATGTATTATACGCTGCAGTACGCGATGAATGTATACTACAACAAGAAGCGTGAGTGGAACAAGCTCATTGACCGCGGGATGGCGGCTGATTTCTCCTGGAACAGCTCTGCGAGAAAGTATCAGGAGTTGTATGATTGGCTGTAAGATGCTGCGGACACGTTTTGCATCGGATCGGGACTGATAAAACGGCTCGGATAGAATTTATAAAAAACGCATAGTATTCCTCCTTCTGGGGCATACTGAGATAGGAACTCAGTATCCGGAAGGAGGAATTTTTTATGAATCAGATTTCAGAACTTGACCTTCAGAACCTTCGTCACCTGATTGGCGGATTCTCAACGACACACTGCAAGATGCAGGCGTATGCGCAGCAGGCTACAGACCCGGGCGTAAAACAGTTTTTCCAGAAATCCGCACAGTCAGCGATGGAGAGCAAGCAGCAGTTGATGCAGTTTTTGCAGTAGCAAAAAAAGACAGGAGGGAAAGAACATGGACGAGAAGACAATGGTATCTGATACCCTTGCAGGTATCAACGGCGAGCTGGTGCGTTATGGAGAGATGATCCCGCAGACAGAGAATATGCAGTTGAAGCAGACACTGAAACAGTTCCGCAATCAGTGTGAGCAGTCTCAGGAAGAGATTTACCAGATTGCAAGAAGCAAGCAGTATTACGTGCCGGCAGCGCAGGCTACGAGAGAAGAGATCGAGCATGTGAAAGCGATTCTGATGCAGGGATAAGACAACTGAAGCAGGCCAGATGGTAAAAGCCTGGGCTGAATTGATTTCTGTATGAGAAAAAAGGACTACAGGGATGGAAACGCGTCTCTGTAGTCCTTTTCATGTCATGAAATGCTGCGTTTTTATAGCTTATGAAATACAGACAGGGATAAAAATCGTTTCCGTTCTTCTTTTTTGAACAGCAGCATCAGTGCAAGTATCATGAAACCAGTGGTATAGATGACGATACCAATAAGCAGGGTGATGAGGGAACCGCTGAAAAAATCCGGGAGCAGTATTTTCAGCGCTTCTGTTCCCGCTCCGGTCACAATACAGATAAAGGATGGCTTTATGACAGAAGTGGAAAGGTCGGCGCAAAAATGTGTCTGTCGGTAAAGCGTGAACAGTGAGCAGGCAGTGACGAAGGACTGGCTGAGCAGCATTCCGATAAAGTATCCGTCGATGCCCGTATCGGGAACGAGGGTGAGGATAAAGCACAGGCGGATGATGAAGGCGGCCACGTTCCACAGGGATGATACCGCCGTTTTCCCGAGACCGTGCAGAATGCTGATCAGGGTGGTGTTTATGTAGAGGAAGGGACAGAGCAGTGCCAGCTTCCGGGTGAAGGTTCCGGCCAGGCTGCTGTGGAAAAGGAGCTGCCCTGCATCCCCGCCAAATAACAGAAAGGCCGTCAGGCAGAAATACCCCAGCAAAAGGCTGCCCCGAAAGCTGGCGCTCACTGTTCCTGCTATTTTTTTCTCCCGGCCAAGAGCTCTGTCCTCGGAGACGGCGGGAAGCAACAGCGTCCCCAGCGCCCCTGTGACTGCGGTGGGAAACAGGACAAGCGGCATGGCCATGCCGGTCAGGGTTCCGTATACGGCCAGGGCCTGTGAAGAGTTGTGACCGTATACGCCCAGCATTTGCGGCAAAAGTGCGGCCTCGATACCCTGCAGGACGCAGATCAGCATACGGTTGATGCCAAGCGGCATTGAAACGGAAAGCGTTTTTTTCATATCCAGGCATACCACGCGAAGGAGGTTGCCGGGGATGTGCATGGCAGGATGAAGTGCAGCATTTTCCGTAAGCTCTAAAGATGGCTGTTTCCCAAAGAAAAGGTGGTACATACAGAAGAGCGCCGCAGCGAGTTCACCGGCGATCTGGCCCAGTGCCATAATAGAGGCATCCATAGTACGTCCGTTTTTTTGAAAAATGAAATAAAAAAAGATTACGGAAACGATACGCAGCAGTTGTTCCACCAACTGGGAGGCTGCAGAGACAGAGACCTTCTTCTGCCCGATAAAGAAGCCGCTCACACAGCCGTGTACGGCAGAAAACGGGAGAGAAAGGGCGGTCATTTTGAGCAGCATGTCACAGGACGGCTCCAGCAAAAAGGAGGAAGCAATCCAGGATGAACCGAAAAAGAGCGCCGTGCTGCATGCAAAAGAAAGACTGAGGGAGATTGCAAGGGCGCATGCGAGAATGCGCAGAGCCGACCGGCCGTCCTTTTTTGCATAATATTCCGCGGTGAATCTTGACACGGCTGTCTGGATTCCGCCGCAGGAGAGAGCCATACAGAAGGCGAAGACGGGAAGGGTGAGCTGAAACCGCCCGATTTCCGCTGCACCGATCGTACGCGAAAGGAATATTTTATAGAAGAAGCCCGCTGTTCTGGTGAGAAGCCCTGCCGCTGTCAGGAGGAAGGTGCCTTTGAGCAGATAATGTCGCTGATTCATACAAAATACCTGTGAGATGGTTTGTTCCATTCTATGCGGATGATCCGGCGGTCATGCGATAAAATTTGCCACAATGAATATGCAGAAATTGACAGATACTACTTGACATAAACCGTAACTGATGGTATTCTTTGTACGAAATCCGAGTAAAATACTCGGAATAAAAGGACGGTGGAAAACGAATGAAGCTATCAACAAAAGGGAAGTATGGTCTTCGTGCCATGATCGACCTGGCACCTGTCTCTTATACACATCTCCGAGCCCACGAGACG
>CAMTFT010000407.1 GCA_947071365.1 uncultured bacterium
GATGTAGCTCCGTCTCGTGGGCTCGGAGATGTGTATAAGAGACAGGTATCATACGTGCTGAATGGAAAGAAAAAGGTTTCAGAGCAGACGAAGAATATGATACTTGATGTGATTAAGGAGCTGGAGTACGTGCCGGATCTGAATGCAAAGAGTCTTTCGGTAAAGGATACGAAGCTGATAGGCATCGTTGTCCCGCAGACGGAGCCGGGCAGCACTCTGATGTTCCGAAATAATTTTTACGGTGAGATACTTGGAAGTATTGAGTACCATGCGAGGCAGCATGGATATCACGTACTGGTTTCGGCAACGGATGTTACGGAGGATTATCTGAACCTGATACGGGAACGAAATCTGGATGGAGTTATTATTATCGGTACATATCAGAGTGAATTTTTTGAGCAGCTTCGGCAGCTTGATATTCCGGTGGTGATGGTGGACAGCTACTGTACACACAATTGTTTTCACGAGGTTCGGATTGATGACCAGAAAAGCTCTTATCTGGCGACAAAGTATATGCTTGAGGCCGGACATAGAGAGGTTGGCTTTGTCTGTGGCCTGCTTCATGAAAATGGCGTTATGCAAAAAAGGTTCAGAGGGTATCAGCAGGCGCTTGACGAGTACCATATTCTTTTTAAGCAGGAGTACGTATTTGAGGGCAATGTGGATTATGACAGCGGGGTGGAGATAGCCGGTAAGATCGTTGAGCTCCGGGATAAAATGACTGCCGTCGTGGCATCAGCAGACATGTTTGCCATCGGATTGATGAAGGGGTTTTATGAAGCGGGAATTCGCGTACCTCAGGACATATCGATCATGGGCTTCGACGATTTGGATATTTCGGCATATATGACACCGGGACTTACAACGGTACGGCAGGAGATCTCTCTGAAAGGTGAATACGCCGTGAACCTGCTTGTGCAGAATATGGCGGATCATGGTATGAAAAAGGTGACGGAGATACTTCCGGTACGCATTGTGGAGAGAGACAGCGTGAGAAGGCTGGAGAAGTAAAGGAGGAACAGGAGGCGATTTTATATGCAGCAAATAGTATTGCGCGAAGGGGCGTCGAGCAGGGTACTTGATCTGCCGGGCGGCATGAAAGCGGTTTTACACCGGGAATGCAGCGACGGAGGAGATACCCTGCAGATCAAGGCTCCATACAGCGGGGCATACGGTATGGGAGAAAAATTCAATGGACTGAACCAGAAAGGTAATACCGTTGTCAATCAGGTAATCGAGCATTTTTGCCATCAGGGGGATTATACGTATCTTACATCGCCGTTTTTTGTGACGGATACCGGGCTTGGTATTTATATAGATACGGACGAAAAAACGGTATTCCGGTTTGATGAGACGATTTCCTGTGAATTGCCGTCGAAGGCAGAAGTATACGTATTTACAGGGGCAGTGAATGAGGTGATCTCCGGCTATATGAAGCTGCTTGGGGAAGTGAAGCTTCCTCCGAAGTATGCTTTTGGCGTGTGGATATCAGCAAATCACTGGCATTGTCAGAGGGACGTGGAAAGACAGATGCAGTATTTGAAGAAATACCGTTTCCCATCAAGCGTTATAGTGCTGGAGGCATGGAGCGATGAGGCGACCTTTTACATCTGGAACGGTGCTTCGTATGAGCCGAAGCCGGAGGGCGCATCTTTTAAGGCAGAAGAGTTTGATTATTCCGGGAGTACGTGTTGGAATGACCCGGCGGAAATGATCCGGCAGCTTCATGCGGAAGGAATCCGGCTGGTGCTGTGGCAGATTCCGGTATACAAAGGACAGCCGGAGGGTGAGAGTGTGAATGAACAGCTTGCCCTGGATATTGAGGATGCGGTTCACAGAGGGCTCTGCGTTATGAATGCGGATGGAAGCCCATACCGTATTCCGGAGGGAAACTGGTTCGAGAATTCCCTGATACCTGATTTTTCAAATCCTGAGACGTGTGATTCATGGTTCAAAAAACGGCAGTATCTGCTGGATATGGGCGTGGATGGATTTAAGACGGACGGAGGAGAATTTATTTATCGGGATGACGTGACTCTGTACAATAATATGAGCGGTAAGGAAGCGAAAAACGCATATGCGAGGTTGTATACGGAAGCATATACGCGCTTTGCCGGAGATGATCACGTATTGTTTTCGAGAGCCGGATCGAGAGGCGCTCACCGGATGCCAATTCATTGGGCCGGAGATCAGCAGTCTGAAAACAGCGAGTTAAAATCCGCATTTTATGCCGGAATGTCGGCGGCGATGACCGGAATCCCATTCTGGAGTTTTGATATCGCAGGTTTTGCGGGGCCGCTTCCGACGGCAGATCTGTATCTCAGAGCGACACAGTTTGCATGCTTCGTTCCGGTCATGCAGTGGCATTCCGAACCGGACGGCGGTCAGTTCAAAGAGCTGATGCCGGGGGCTGACGGAAATAATGAGCGCAGTCCGTGGAATATCGCAAAATCATGCGGCCAGATGGAGCTGCTGGAGGAAATACGGTTCTGGCATGACTTACATATGCAGCTCGTCCCGTATATTTACAGCGCAGCAATCGACTGTTGTGAGAAATATCAGCCTGTGATGAAGCCCCTCGTCTATACGTGGCCGCAGGAGAAACAGGCGATACGATGGGAAGATGAGTATCTGTTTGGAGACAGCCTTCTGGTCGCACCGCTTTTTGAGGAAAATCAGACGCAGAGAGAGCTGTGGCTTCCAGAGGGCGAATGGTATGGATATTTTACACATAAAAGGTATGATGGCGGCACCTGCATCCGGTCAGAGGAGCGTTTCCC
This sequence comes from uncultured bacterium, assembly GCA_947071365.1. GTDB lineage: Bacteria > Bacillota > Clostridia > Lachnospirales > Lachnospiraceae > Choladousia. The sequence continues at coordinate 2,781 of CAMTFT010000407.1, forward strand.
TGTATATATGAGAAGCGGTTACGCGGTGGCTTTGCAGGAAAGTGCAAAGAAGGGATGCGATAAAGCGTCAGAAGACGGTTTGGTGAAAGAATCCGGTCATCTTCATTTTGTGTTATCAGGCAGGACTGGCA
>CAMTFT010000408.1 GCA_947071365.1 uncultured bacterium
CGGTTCCCGCGTATACCGCATAGCTGCACAGCATGTATGTAATCGCACCCGCCAGTATCCCCATCGGCCGGTTTTTCTTCATATAGATGCAGAAAGCGGAAAATGCCAGCCCGGAAAGGTAGTTGCGCACAAGTACCAGAAAGCTGAAAAAATACGGCATGCAGCGCGTCGGTACAAACGCTGCGAAAAGATTCAGCGGATCGCCGATCGCATAATAGTTTAATGTGGTCAGAATATTTGCGCCAAGACCGATACTGAAATCCCATTCCGGGATCACCAGACGGTGCTCTTTCACCAACGTTCGTCCAATCTCCCTCAGCCATTCCCCGCAATAGATCAGCGCACGGCAGTGCTGCGACACCCCGTCCCCATAGTGAACGAACGTCTTCCCGGCAGCCGCAAAGGGTGCATAGACAACCGCCAGCAGCAGCACTGCAGCCACGGTATAGGTCAGATAATATTGTTTGATCTGTTTCTTTGTCATTGGTTTTCCCCCGTATATTACAATATACCCTCCAGCCGCAGCAGATATTTCTTCACTTCCAGGCCACCCGCGTATCCGGTCAGGCCTCCGTCTGTTCCCAGCACGCGGTGGCACGGGATCAGGATACTGATCGGATTATGCGAGACCGCGCCGCCCACCGCCTGCGCTGACATACTTCTTTGTCCATGCGCCGCCGCAATTTCTTCGGCAATTCTTTTGTACGTAGTCGTCTGACCATAGGGAATCTTCTGCAGGAGCTTCCACACCTCCTGCCGGAATGCACTCCCCTTCGGTTTTAAGGGCGGCAGAAAATCCGGCTGTTTTCCGGAAAAATAAAGCTCCAGCCAGCGCACCGTATCCGCGATCACAGGCGGAACATCGCCTGCGCATGCTGTCCCCGCAGAGCGGCCCGGTATTTCGTCATATGCCTCAGGCACATACGGCTCCTCCTGTTTCTGCAAAGTCGCCCGATCATACTTCTGGCCGTCGATCCAGAGCCCGGTAAGATACTCGCCGTCAGCTGCAAGCGTAAGCCGTCCAAACGGCGCCCGATAAGAATACAGAAGCTCCATGTTGTCCCTCTTTTCCATTATCATCGTCTCTTTTCCCTGTAACGGTTATAGCACGCAATTCCCAGAAGCGCCGCAGCGCCGAGCAGCGAGAGCACAAGTCCTGCCGGCAGTCCCGGCGTGCAGTATCGCAGCTCTATGTGATGCTCCCCTTTCGGAAGCGCAAGCGCACTGAACATATAATTTGCTTTCATAAGCGGCTGCTCTTCTCCGTCCACATATGCCGTCCATCCACCGTCATACGGAACCGTAAGGCAAAGAATTTTCGCCTTATCCAGCGAAATATCTCCGGATACCCGGTTCGCCTCCAGCTTTTCATTGACAAGCCGGTCCCTGCCAAGCGCCTCCATCTCCTCCGCGTATTTCTTAAGCGGCTGATTCCACAGAAACATACTGTCAAGCTGATATGTCCCGGCCGCCGGAAATGTAACGGTAATTGTTCTGACAGCCTCTCCTGCGCATCCAAGGTTCAGCGAGTAGTCCTCCACTCCGGAAGGCCACTTTGAATCCTTCGTCTCATAAAACATTTTCCGTGACACCTCCTGACCTGAGGCAGTCACTGTATCCAGTAAAAGATTGATCTTCTTTTTTTTCCCTCTGTACTCGAATCCCTCCATGCAGAGATAGCTTGCTCCGGCGCTGCATGCTTCGTCCACTTCAAACATGGGACTTTCCCCTTTGTGCGTTACCGTAAAGCCCTGTTCATTTTCCGTTATCCCCTCACTCATCTGCACGGTACGCAGCGGGATCTTCCTGCCTTCCAGGAGCGGCTGTCCGTTCCGGTACGCCTCTTCCCCGACAGATAGATCCTCTTCTAAAATCACGCTCTGCGCCATCGCCTCTTCCTTCTGCGCGCCGTTCCATCCGGCAGCCTGTGTTTCCGTTACATAGGAATCGTAGCAGTAACCGAGCGGAAGCGCATACATATTTTCATAAACGCAGATGCCATCCTCCTCACTGATCTTCTGATAACCATACGGCACGGCCTGCTCTTTTTTCGCACTGCAAAGATAATACCGGTTCCCGGCAAGCGTTGTCAAAATGGTCCGTTCATTCAGACTCTTATAGTGATAGAGCCTCATTACATATGCCTGTGTCTCTATCAGAAACTCCGCAATATTTCCGTTGGAAAGGCTCCAGAAATAATCCATACTGTGCGTCCCCTGATTAACCGCCCCATTATCAGCCAGAGCATTTCCGGTAAAGCGGAAAAACGTTTCTTCCTGTTCCTGCAGCTTTTGGACGATCCGACCGGCTTTTCCATTGTAATAATTATTTACCTGCTCTGCCGTCTTATAAGAGCTCTCTTCGTTTTCTCCGCGCCCATACATCTCATGAAAGTTTTGTATCAGCCCCACAAAGGTGAGCATAAACAGGACCGCCGTTATCGCCCGCATCGGTATCCGGTTCCTGCGAAGCAGACAGCCGGCAGACAGTACACATGCGATTCCCAGATATGGCAGCGCGGTCAGCATTCCCGACATATTGGTTCCCCATAGCCTATTTGCCACTGCTGCCACGGCGATCAGCACGCCCACATATCCCGCCAAAAATATCAGCAGTCCCTTTGCATCCCAGCGCTGCATTGCGGTCAGCTCTTCCCAGGTATCGCAAAGTATAAAGGCCACCAGCAGCGAATATCCCCACACCCAGCGGTTGGATACATAAGAAAATCCGTTCAGCACGTGCGCGGCCGCCGGGAACATCAACAAAAGACTGCCAATGATAAACAACACCTTTACTTCCGGCCGGTATTTTTTTCTGTCCTTACCAAAAAACAGCAGAAAAACTGCCATGAGCGCGGGTACACCGCACCCCAGGAACGCAGAATATCCCATGGATACCCGTGACACAAA
>CAMTFT010000409.1 GCA_947071365.1 uncultured bacterium
GAAAACTTTTGTGCTGCCGGTAACGGTTGAAGAGTATTTGTAGATATTTTATAGAGAAGAGGAATAATATGCTGGATGTTTGTTTGCTGGGGAGCGGCGGGATGATGCCGCTTCCGTATAGGTGGTTGACTTCTCTGATGACAAGATTCAATGGGAGCAATCTGCTGATCGACTGTGGAGAAGGGACGCAGATTGCGATTAAGGAAAAGGGCTGGAGCTTTAAGCCGATCGATACGATCTGTTTTACCCATTATCATGGGGATCATATCAGCGGTCTTCCGGGGCTTTTGCTCACTATGGGAAATGCGGAGCGCACGGAGCCGCTTACGTTGATCGGGCCCAAGGGGCTGGAGCGGGTGGTGAACGCGCTGCGGGTCATTGCTCCAGAACTGCCATTTCCGATCATCTTTAAGGAAATTCAGGGGCCGGAGCAAGTCTTTGAGCAGAAGGGCTATAAAATAACTGCTTTTCGCGTAAACCACAATGTTACCTGCTATGGATATACAATAGAAATTGAACGTGCAGGTAAATTCGACGTAGAACGTGCGAAGACTGCCGGGATTCCGATGAAATTCTGGAGCAGGCTCCAGAAAGGGGAAGTTATTGAAGCGGAAGGGGGCACCTATTATCCGGAGGATGTACTCGGCCCGGCAAGAAAAGGTATAAAGCTGACGTATTGTACGGACACACGCCCGGCAGAGGTGATCGCGAAGCAGGCGGAAGGTGCGGATCTGTTTATCTGCGAGGGAATGTACGGGGAACCGGAGAAGGCAGCCAAGGCTGTTGAATATAAGCATATGACCTTTGAGGAAGCGGCGCGGCTTGCAAAAAAAGCGAAGCCGGAGCAGATGTGGCTGACACATTACAGTCCGTCACTGGTACGGCCGGAGGAATATATTGACCGGATACGGAAAATATACCCGGCGATTTATCCAGGAAAAGACGGAAAAACAATAGAGCTTGACTTCAGGGATGAATAACGGAGGCATGCAATGAAAGAGAAGGATGTTTTAATACTTGCAATTGAAAGCTCCTGCGATGAGACGGCAGCGGCTGTAGTGAAAAATGGAAGGGAAGTGCTTTCCAACATTATTTCTTCGCAGATAGAGCTTCACAAGCTTTACGGCGGCGTTGTGCCGGAGATTGCTTCAAGAAAGCATATAGAGAAGATTAATCAGGTAATAGAAGAGGCGCTAGAGACGGCGGGCAAAAAGCTGGAGGATATGGATGCCATTGCCGTAACGTACGGCCCGGGACTTGTAGGAGCGCTGCTGGTAGGAGTGGCCGAAGCAAAAGCCATCAGCTATGCGGCGAAGCTGCCTCTTGTGGGTGTACATCATATAGAGGGCCATATTTCGGCAAATTATATCGAAAATAAGGATCTGGAGCCGCCGTTTATCTGCCTTGTGGTCTCGGGAGGCCATACCCATCTCGTAAAGGTGAAGGAATACGGGGAATATGAAATCCTGGGCAGGACGAGAGATGATGCGGCAGGGGAGGCTTTTGATAAGGTAGCCCGGGCGATCGGTCTGGGATATCCGGGCGGCCCCAAAATTGACAGGCTTTCAAAAGAAGGCGATCCGAATGCCATTCATTTCCCGAAGGCGAAGATTGAGGATGCGCCGTATGATTTCAGCTTCAGTGGTTTAAAGTCGGCTGTGCTGAATTATCTGAACGGATGCAAAATGAAGGGAGAACCGATCGTGGAGGCAGATGTGGCGGCATCTTTCCAGAAGGCTGTGACGGATGTTCTCGTGGAGCATGCAATTTTGGCTGTAAAGGAATCAGGGATGGACAAACTGGCGATTGCCGGTGGCGTTGCATCGAACAGTGCAGTCAGAAGCGCTATGGAAGAGGCGTGCAGGGCGAACAATATTACATTTTACCGGCCGTCACCGATACTCTGCACAGACAATGCGGCCATGATAGGTGCGGCAGGGTATTACGAGTATTGCAAGGGCGTACGTCACGGACTGGATCTGAATGCTGTACCAAACCTGAAGCTTGGAGAAAGATAGGGATACTGGATATTTCGAAAAAGAAAGTATTTCTGCCTTGGAATATCTGGATGCAGATCGACAGAATGAGATGTATTGACAGATGAAGCATATCTGGAAATAACAATAAAATGAAATGGAGCAGAAAAGGAAAGGATGAGAGCCGGATGAAAACTGCAGCAATCGTATTGGCAGGCGGAAGCGGAAGCCGGATGCACAGTAATGAAAAAAAACAGTATATGTTGATTGGAGATAAGCCGGTTCTCTATTATTCTCTGCATGCATTTCAAAACAGCAGCATAATAGATGAGATCGTGCTGGTATGCGGCAAAGACGACATAGAACGATGCCGGGAGGAGATTGTAAAGCCCTTCGGCATTACGAAGATCAGAAAAATCGTAGCGGGGGGCAAAGAACGCCATGATTCCGTCTATGAAGGTTTAAAAGCCGTTGAGGCATGTGATTATGTTATGATTCATGATGGGGCCCGGCCGTTCGTAGACGAAGGGATGATTGAACGGATATGGGCAGAGTTGCCCCAGGTTCATGCATGTACAGTCGGGATGTTGGTAAAGGACACGATCAAAATGAGCAATGAGGATGGGTATGTGGAGCAGACACTTCCCCGGGAAAAGCTGTGGATGATTCAGACGCCCCAGTCTTTTTCCTACAGCCTGATTTGCCATGCCCATGAGCAGCGCTTAAAAAACGGGCCGCAGGGACTGAAAATCACAGATGATGCGATGCTTGTTGAATATATAGAAAGAATTCCGGTAAAACTCATAGAAGGCTCTTATGAGAATATAAAAATCACGACACCGGAGGATCTGGTAATGGCAGAAGCTGTCTCTTATACACATCTCCGAGCCCACGAGACGGAGCTAATCTCGTA
>CAMTFT010000410.1 GCA_947071365.1 uncultured bacterium
CTACACCTATTAAGTCGTCGGCAGCGTCAGATGTGTATAAGAGACAGGAAACGGGATGGGGAAAACGAAGGCGGTGAGAGTGCAGCGCCTGCCGTCCGATAAGTGCCATGGAGCCGGGATTGTACAGGAAGTCTCCGATCAGGGGATGGCCGATATGCTTCATATGGACGCGGATCTGATGGGTTCGCCCCGTTTCAAGGTGGACAAGAGCCAGCGACAGAGAGGTATCGCCAGAGGTGATATGTCGAAGGCATGAAAAGTGCGTCACGGCTGTTTCTCCGCGCTCGAAGTCTACACAGCGCATGATGGCGGAATCTTCTGCCCGGGCGATCGGGGCATCGATCGTGCCGGAAGAGGGGAGGTTACCCTCCACGATGGCGAGATATTCCCGGTGGATCTGCCGGGAGGCGGACATCTGTGAGAGGATCGCTCCGCTGAACATGTTTTTGGCGATGATCAGAAGACCGCTGGTATCCCGATCCAGCCGGTTGATGCACCGGTAGACGAAGGGGATATTTTGGACAGCAAAATAATACATCACTCCGTTTGCCAGTGTATTTTCATGGTTGTTAACGGAGGGATGTATCGGTGTATCGCATGGTTTGTTTATTACCATCAGATCTTCATCCTCGTATACGATATCGAGTGTCATATCGACTGGCAGGATATTCGGAGAGGATTCATTTTCTATCACGCGTATCGTCAGCGTATCGCCGGCGGTCAGATGCTGGTTCGTATAAGCCCACTTTCCATTCAGCAGGATTCCGCATTCCGTACGCTTCAGATGCGTCAGTACGTGATGAGAGCAGCCACGGGTGCGCAGAAACTGTTCGATGGTCTGCGCTTCCCGGGCCGCTTCGATATTCCAGGATAAGGTTCGTTCCATAGATGAGCTGCCTCATACCTTCTTTCAGCTTGATTTAACTTTGTTCCAGTAATCGTTGTAAATATTGTCGACCTCATCTCCGAGATACTGGAAAGTCTCGCAGCGTTCCATCTCGGATGCATCCGGGAATGCAATCTTGCTGTTGCGGATATCTTCATCCTCGATCAGCTCCCGGGCAGCAGTGTTCGGCGTGGAGTAGGTGATATATTCGAAGTTCTTCAGTGCAATTTCCGGTTCGCACATGAAATTAATAAATGCTTCGGCGTTTTCTTTGTTCTTTGCATTTTTCGGGATGACCCAACTATCGATCCAGATATTGGAGCCTTCCTCCGGGATCACGTATTCGAGATTCTCATTTTCCCGCTGTGTATAGATGGCTTCTCCTGAATAGATGACACCAATGGCGGCTTCGTCGCCGATCATTTTGTCCCTTACCTGGTCGATAACGTACGCCTGTACAAGAGGCTTCTGCTCGATCAGGGTATCTGCCGCTTCGGCGATCTCGGATTCATTAGTGGTATTCAGAGAGTAGCCGAGACGCTTTAATGCGATACCGAGAGCATCCCGGACGCTGTCCTGCATCAGGATATTGTCTTTGTATTTTTCATCCCAAAGGACATCCCAGCTCGTAATCGGCTCATCCACCATGGTCTTATTGTAGAGGATGCCCACCGTTCCCCAGCAGTACGGCACGGAATATTTGTTTTCCGGGTCAAATTCTCTGGAGGATTTCAGATATTCCTCGCCGATATTTTTGAGATTCGGAACGTTGTCAAAATTGATTTCGGAAAGAAGGTCGTTTTCACGCATCTTCTGGATCATATAGTCGGAGGGACAGACAACGTCGTAGGCCACGGCGCCCGTCTCGATCTTCGGGTACATGATCTCGTTCGTCTCGAATTCCTCATAGACTACCTTGATGCCGGTCTCCTCGGTGAACATATCGAGAGTATCGGGATCCAGATATTCGCCCCAGTTGTATACGATGACTTCGCCTGCATCAGCGCTTTTGTCGCTGCCGCCGCCACCGCAGCCGGTCAGAACCATTGCCGGGATGATTCCGGCGAGAATCAGCAGATTCTTTTTCTTCATAACTTTCTCCTCCAATCTGTATAAAGGTGTTGAGCTTAAGCCTTTGCAGCAGCGCTGTCCTTCGGCTTTGGTTTGTAGTTGACGATAAAGAGCAGCAGCAGCACGGTCACGAATACGAGGGTGGACAGTGCATACATTTCCGGCTTGATGCCCTTACGGACCTCGGAATAGATCTTTGTTGAAAGTGTGTCTACGCCTGGGCCTTTTACAAAGTGTGTGATAATAAAGTCATCCAGAGAGAGTGTGAAAGCCAGGAGGAAACCTGACAGGACACCCGGCATGATATCAGGAAGGATGACCTTGTAAAACGCATAAATTGGTGAAGCGCCGATGTCCAGCGCCGCCTCGTACGTGGACATATTGACCTGCTTCAGCTTCGGCATGACGCTCAGGATGACATAAGGAAGGTTGAACGTAATATGCCCGATCAGTATGGTGGTAAAACCGAAGGTGACGCTGCCGCCGAACAGAGAAAGAAAATTGCCGACAGCAATAAAAAGCATCATCAGGGAAATACCGGTGACGATCTCCGCATTCAGCATCGGGATGTTTGTCATGCTCATCCAGAAAGTGCGTGTCCGTACCTTCATGGAATTCAGGGCGATGGCAGCCAGCGTGCCGATGAGGGTGGCGATCAGCGAGGAAAGCACCGCGATCAGCAGCGTGTTGTACAGCGCCTGCAGGATCTGTTCATTCTCAAAAAGGGCTGCGTACCATTTCAGGGAAAAGCCGCCCCATTTTGCTCTCGTCCGGGAAGAATTGAAGGAGAGCACGATAAGCGTCAGAATGGGCGCATACAGCAGAACGAAGATGAAAAACAGATACAGTTTTTTCAGAAAATTCCGCATTAAAACGCAACCCCCTCTCCATCCTTGTCATATTTGTGCATGACGGCCATGCTGATTAAAAT
>CAMTFT010000411.1 GCA_947071365.1 uncultured bacterium
CTCCAGAACCATCTCGTAAAAAGCATCATCATGCAAATCCTCGCGGAATGAAAGATCCATCAACATTTGACGTTCTATCAAATATGCCTGCAGCACAAGCTGAATGTCCTCCGGCACTGCTGAAGCATCCTTTTCTCCGCCGTTCTCCGGTACTGCACCGTATACTTTTATCTTACCCTCATTTCCATGATATACAGGGCAAAGGCTCAGTAGTTTATCACCACTTTTTCCCGCACATTGCACCAAAGCTTTTAATGCACCTTTTCCAAAAAAGGATGAAGCCAGCATAAAGGACACGTACTCTCCCTCTGCCTCCAAAAGCCCTTTATTATAAGCCTGAGATGCCTCCATTCCTGTCACATCCGGTTCTGTCACCGTAAGCATATTGGATACTGGAAATTTCTGTGCATATGCTCCGCTCCCGGCAGGATTCAGCAAAATAATCTGCATCTGCATCGGAACGTTCTTACTGTTTTCTATAATACTGTCAATACTTTCCTTTATCTGCCTCTCTTCCTCCGTATCTAAATACAGGAGCACAGATATTTTTTTAATCATATACCCTCCCCCTTGCGAAGCTCTTCCCTAACCATTGCCAATGCCGCTTCGATTACCTTATCCATATCATAATATTTGTACTGCCCCAGCCGGCCTCCGAAAAGCACATTCTTCTCTTTCTCTGCCAAAGCACGGTACTTCTCATACAGTGCATTGTTCTTCTCATCATTCACCGGATAGTATGGCTCAGCCCCCGGTTCCCATTCCGTCGAATACTCTCTGGAAATGTACGTATAGTCCTTCGGGTTTTCTTTTTCCTCATCCGGCTCAAAATGCTTGTGCTCTATGATCCTCGTATACGGTACTTCCCGCTGCGTGTAATTCACAACAGCATTTCCCTGATAATTTTCTTCCTCTATGCGCTCCGTTTCAAAACGGACGGTACGGTATTCCAGATGACCGTATTGGAAATCAAAGTACTCGTCGATCATCCCCGTATACACTACCTTTTTGAACATGTCCGGATTTTCCTTCCGATACTCAAAAAAATCCGTTTCCAGCATGACATCTATATTATCCAGCAGCTTTTCCACCATCTGGGTATAGCCGCCCATCGGTATGCCCTGATAACGGTCGTTAAAATAATTATTGTCATACGTGAACCGCAGCGGAAGACGCTTGATGATAAACGCGGGAAGATCTTTGCAGTCCCTTCCCCACTGCTTTTCCGTATAGCCCTTAATGAGCTTTTCATACACATCGGTTCCCACCAGAGAAAGCGCCTGCTCCTCCAGGTTCTTCGGCTCCGTAATGTTCAGGTCTGCGATCTGCTCTGCGATCTTATCCTTTGCCTCCTGCGGCTTTTTGATACCCCAGAGCTTGCTGAAGGTATTCATATTAAAAGGCAGATTGTACAGCTCGTCCTGATAAACAGCCACCGGAGAATTGACATAGTTGTTGAATTCCGCCAGCTTGTTTACGTATTTCCATATGTCCTTATTGCTGGTATGGAAAATATGCGCGCCGTATTTGTGTACCTGTATCCCGTCTTTATTTTCCGTGTAAATATTTCCGCCGATGTGATTTCGCTTGTCGATAACGAGACATCGTTTCCCCTGTCTCGTAAGCTGCCGGGCTGCTACTGCCCCGTATAACCCGGCGCCCACCACAAGATAATCATACGGCACCTTCTGCTGTCTCAGCTTTTCACGTTTCTCCAGCTTCTTCTGACGCGTAAGCCATTCCTGTTCTTCCTTGTAAGCCTCGCATACCTCCTGGGAATCTCCCATCATCCGCACCTTTCCGTGATCCAGCCAGACCGCGTTCTCACAGAGGTTCTTGACGGATTCGATATTGTGGGAAACGTAAAGGAGCGTTGTGCCGCCGGAGAGCATCTGCTGCATTCGCTCGTTGCATCGCCTCCGGAAACGCATATCGCCTACCTCCAGCACCTCATCCACGATCAGAATATCGGGGTTCACGATGGTGGCCACCGCAAAGCCCAGACGTGCTTTCATACCGGAAGAAAAATTCTTGATCGGAGAATCCAGAAAATTGTTCAGATTGGCAAACTCAACGATCTCATCAAAATGCTCCTCCATAAACGCTCTAGAATGGCCCAGTACAAGGCCGTTCAGGAAAATATTTTCCCGGGCGGTCAGATTAGGGTCAAAGCCCGCTCCCAGCTCGATCAGCGGCGCGATCTTTCCATTTACCTTCACACTTCCTTCATACGGCTTCAAAATGCCGCTGATGGTCTTTAACAGCGTGGATTTTCCTGAGCCGTTCGCGCCCACCAGACCCCAGGACTCTCCCTTTTTTATTTTTAAATTAACATCCTGCAAAGCGAGGAACTCCTGAAACATCAGCTCATGTTTTACGAGCTTAATGGCGTACTCCTTCAGATTGTCTACCTTTTCGCTGGAAAGATTGAATCTTATTTTCAGATTTTCCACCTCAACCGCGTATTTACTCATTTTATTTCTCCATTTCTCCATGACATGATATTAGCGCCAAAAGATACCGGACGGATCGCTTTGCACTCTGCGCTTCCGAGATCCTGGTATCATGGCATCAGATGTACAGAATAAACTTGTCCTTCGACCTCTGGAAAGACCACGTACCGATGAACAGCATCACAAAAGCCATCAGCCAGCCACCCCAGAAGATCCTCGGGCCTGGGAACCTTCCATAATAAACAAGATCCCGAAACTGCGCCACATAATAGTACATCGGATTGAAGGCTTTGATAACAAACTGTACTTTGGCCGGCATCCGCTCGATCAGGTAAATGATCGGCGTCAGATACATCCATGCAGTCAGCACCGCACTGTAGATACTGTCTCTTATACACATCTCCGAGCCCACGAGACGGAGCTACATC
>CAMTFT010000412.1 GCA_947071365.1 uncultured bacterium
GTATAAAATTTTCAATTTTCATAAATTTAGCCTTGACTTTTTATTTGCAGGCTATCTGTGAATCTCCAGAAGCTTGTTTTTCAGTTCAAGTTCCATCTTATTCAACTCTGCCTCAGCCGCACGGCGCTTCTGACGGCCGTCCTCCTGTATTTTGATCACCTCGTCAAAGGTCGAGATCAGTGAGGCATTCGTTGTCTTCAGCGTCTCAAGATCCACAATTCCCCGCTCAGAAGCCTTAGCGCTCTCAACGGTAGCCATCTTAAGAGCCTGTGCATTCTTGCGCAGCAGCTCATTCGTCATATCCGTCACTTCTTTTTGTGCCTTCGACGCCTGATTTGCGTGCTCTACCCCGAGGGCGATGACCATCTGGCTCTTCCACAGCGGAATCGTATTGACGACTGTGGACTGGATCTTTTCTATCATCAGAGAATCGCTGGACTGTACGAGACGAATCTGCGGCGCAGTCTGAATCGCGATCATCCTCGTCAGCTCCAGATCATGGATCTTCTTTTCAAAGCGCTCGCAAAGTGATTCCAGATCCTTTGCCGCCTGCGCGTCCTCCGGCAGATTGCTCTTATTTGCCTTATCAATAAGCTGTGCCAGCTCCGTAGACCGAACCTCTTCCAGCCGCTTTTTTCCCGCCAGGATATACATGGAAAGCTCCTTAAAATAAGAGAGGTTCAATCCGTACATTTTGTCCAGCACTGCCACGTCCTTCATCAACTGCACCTGATGCTCTTCCAGCACTTCACAGATCTTCTCTACATTTACCTCTGCCTTCTCATATTTTGCTGTCATTGCCGTAAGCTTATTCCCGGATTTTTTGAACAATCCCAGAAATCCCTTTTCTTCCTCCTCCACATCAAAGCTTTTCAGCTCCGTGACGAGAGAGGAAATCATATCGCCGACTTCACCGAGATCCTTCGTCTTAACATTTTTCAGCGCATTCTCAGAGAAATCCGCCATCTTTTTCTGCGTCCCAACACCATATTTCAAAATACCGTTGGAGTCATGCAGATTGATCTGCTGGCTGAAATCCTCCACCATTTTTCTTTCTTCATCACTCAGGATCTCCTCCGTAAGCTGCGGCTCCACCTTTTCTTCCGGCTTCTTCTCCTGCAAAGGCTCCTTCTCCGTAAGTGGTTCTCCAAAAGTCAGGACTGGCGCCGGAGCATCTGCAAAGTCTTTGAATTCGTCACTCATGTTCTATTCCTCCTGTTTCTGTATGAAATCTGTTTCCGTCAGTCCTTCCCGTTTTCGGCGAAGTCTGTTTTATTTCCGTTACCTTTTTACGCTTCTGCCAAAGCCTGTTTTTATTTCTGTTACCTTTTTGCGCTTCTGACAAAGTCTGTTTATTCCCGTCATTTCTTCGCACTGCTGGCGAAATCCGTCCCCGTCAGTCCTTCCTGAGCCAGCATCGTATGGAGCACCGTGATATCCGATGAAATATCCCACGCTTTCTCCTCAAAGAAGCTGTCCAGAAGATTTTCAAAGGCCGTATTGATGGTATCCAGCGCATTCTCGATCTCTTTCTTTGTATTGCCAATATTCTGCCCTGCGATCGGCTGCTCGTTCAGCTCACAGTATGCATCCAGAAGCTTCTTTGTTGTCGGAAGATAATAGCTCATCATTTTCTTCAGCTCATCCGCCGCATCCGGATTCTTCTCCGCTTCCCGGAAAATCCTTGCGATCACAATCTCCAGCCGATCCAGCTTCGCCGAAATCTCCTGTCCCTGTATCTTCTCATTACATTCATGGATATGCTGAATATACTTTCTGCCTTCTTTTATGATCTCCCGGCATTCAGGAGTCAGATTCGCGTTCCCGCAGCCCTGATACTCAGTATCTGCTGCCTTTGGCTGCCCATTTTCATTTGCCTTCGCATCTGTTTTTCCGGCTTTATCCGAAAGATTGCCAGTTCCCTCCTGAAACTCCGCTGCCATGGCTCTGCGCTCATATTCCGTCTGCGTACCAAGGTACTGCTGGTACGTGCTATTATCCGTGATCAGCAACGTCTCCCTGCGCGCCAGATATCCCTCTCTAAAAAAACCCCGTTCAATCATCTTTTTCAGATCTTTTTGAACGAACTTGTCATTTTTCCCGATAGCTGAAGCCAGCTCCTCCACAAGACAGTACGTCCTGCTGCCCAGCACCGACTGATATCTTCGAAACCTTCCAGCCAGCCTGACCTTGCCGCTTCCCCTCAGCCCTATGCCAAAGAACAATCCAAAAAGGATCGCCAGAATTCCTCCCGGAATCACCATGCTGACATTCGCGGCAAGTGAGATCAGCACGAGAATTGCCAGCGACATTCCAAGCATCGTACTCATGCTATAGCCGGTCCATTTCATGACCTTACCGGAAAGCTCCCCCGGCACCTTCAATTTCACCTTCACCGGAACGTTCGTCCGATCCTTTGCAGGCTGACGATTTTTCCAATCTTCCTGCACCTCCCGGGCGTGGCGCCGCTTTTCACGTATGTTCCTGCGGATCCGCTCAGCCGCCTCCCGGTTCGTATACTGGTATGCATTGTGGGAATACCGCTTTTCGTCCGTATCCTGATACTCATTGTAGGAATACCGCTTTTCGTCCGTATCCTGATACTCATTGTGGGAATACTGCTCCCCGTCTGTATTCTGGTATTCTTTCCCATACCTGCTCCGTGACGGTTCGGACTGTCCTGCTTTCGGTGACAGGTTTTCCTTCAACGCCGACTGCAGTCCATTTACCGTGTCATTCACAACATTCGCAATTGTGCTGCTAAGCTGTGAAAAATCTTTACTGTCCACCGCATCCTGAACCAGCCTTCTGATCTGATCTCCGGCGTCATACCTGTCTCTTATACACATCTGACGCTGCCGACGACTTAATAGGTGT
>CAMTFT010000413.1 GCA_947071365.1 uncultured bacterium
TACACCTATTAAGTCGTCGGCAGCGTCAGATGTGTATAAGAGACAGGAATAACTTTATGTTTGCACTCATTCTTTGTTCCAGCAGGACAACGACACTGCCGATTGCGATCTATCAGTTTATTTCCTATTCAAATGTAAACTGGGGCGGAATTATGGCTGCTTCCGTAATTATTACCATGCCGATCATTATTATCTCATTCTTCCTGCAGCGTCATATTATCACAGGTCTGACGGCAGGAGCGGTGAAGGGCTGATTTATTTTAAAGGATATAAGGAGAGAGATTATGAAAAAGAAAGTATTATCTACAATTCCGTTGTTTGACCAGCGGTGTAAACGTTCACTGAAATTACTGGAGGAGAACGGATACGAAGTGATCATGTATCAGGGAGATACGGTGATGACGTCAGATGAGATCAAGGCAGTAGGAAAGGATATCTGCGGTGCGATCGTTGGCTGCGAAGCGTGGGATGACGATCTGTTCGAAGCATGTCCGAATCTGAAGGTACTGGCTCGTTTCGGTGTCGGTGTGGACTGCATCGATCTGGAGGCGGCCAAACGCCATGGCGTAAAGGTATGCAATGCCCGGGGAATGAACTGTGATTCTGTCGGTGAGGCAACGATCATGTTTGTGCTGGGTTCACTGCGCAATCTCGTAGGACTTACGAATTCTACAAAAGCAGGAGAGTGGGAGCGCTATACAGGCAGCACGCTGAAGGGAAAGACGTACGGACTTGTTGGTTTTGGCGCAATTGCGCAGTATGTGGCAAAGCTGCTCCAGAGCTTTGATGTAGGTAAGATCGTGGCATACGATGTCTTCCACAATGAGGAAGCGGCAAAGAAGCTGGGTGTGGAGTTCGTTGATTTTGAGACGCTGCTTCGGGAATCTGACATTTTGTCTCTGCATATCCCGTGTACACCGGAAACGACGGATCTGATTGGCGAAAAAGAACTGAAGATGATGAAAAAATCCGCGATCCTCGTGAATGTGGCAAGAGGGCCGATCGTCAATCAGGATGCGCTGTATCACGCGCTGAAGGATAAGACGATTGCTGCCGCAGCAGTTGACGTGTTCACTGTGGAGCCGACAACGAAGGATACTCCGCTCTTGTCGCTGGACAACCTGATCTGTATGCCGCACCAGGCAGCGGATACGCATGAGACCTTTGATGCAGTCGCTTATTTTGACGCACAGGTAATCATCGATGTTATGAACGGCGTTGAGCCGAAGAACTGGCTGAACCGGTAATAAGGATACAGGGAAGCCTGTATGAAGAAACAATAAACCAACGAAAAAGCTGATGCATGTCTGCACCAGCTTTTTCGTGGTTGAATGTAACTATGGCATATGGGAATTTACCAGCGGTTAAAACCGCGCATGGTAAGCGTCTGGCTGCTCATTCCCTCGGACATGTCGGAAGCGAGGAACAATACGCCATTGGCGATGGTTTCCGGCGAGAAGACATCGCCTCCGGCCTTCAGAATGAACTCTCTTGCTTCTGATTTTTTGAACATTTCCGTATCTACCGGTCCCGGGCAGAGGACGTTCGTCCGGATGCCGTATTTGCGCACCTCATCTCCCAGTGTCTGTGTGAAGCAGACAACACCGGCTTTGGATACGGAGTATGGGATACTGCCGGGGAGGCCGCGCAGGGCAGCTCCGGAACCGATATTTACAATATTGCCGCTGCGCCGTTCTACCATAGAGGGAAGCAGCGCTTTTGTGAGGAGCATAACGGAGCGCAGGTTGATGTTGTAAATTTCATCCCAGACGGAGATCGGCATATCGAGGAGTGTGTACTCCTTTGAGATTCCGGCGTTATTTACCAGAATATCCACGTGGCCGAAACGGGACAGTATTTTGTTTACCAGTTCGGTTACTTCGTTGTCGTTGGAGACATCAGCGGTGTACCGGCAGGCTGTGCCGCCGCTTTTTTCGATACGTTCCTGTGTGTCCTGCAGGGTGCGGTCTGTTCTTCCAACGAGAATTACGGAGGCGCCTTCTCCGGCAAGACGGCAGGCGATGGCTTGCCCAAGGCCGGTGCCGGCTCCCGTTACGATTGTGATTTTATTTTCCAAAAGCATAATAGACCTCCTAAAAATATTATTTGTTTACCCAGTGCGCAGGCTCTTTTCCGGCAAGTACGTCACATATGTCGGTGCAGGCGGAGAGGCTTACACGGTTGTAGGATTCCTGCGTCTCAGCGCCGGTATGCGGCGTAAGGATGATGTTCTCACATTTGAAAATCGGGGAATCCATCGGCAGAGGTTCCACCTCAAAAGCGTCCAGCGCCGCACCTGCAAGATGGCCGGACATGAGCGCTTCGCTCAGATCATCCAGATCGACCAGCGCGCCTCTGGCTGCATTGATAAGATAAGAACCTTCCTTCATGCGGGACAGTGTCGTGCGGTCAAACAGGTGGTACGTCTCTTTGGACGGCGGGATATGTAAGCTGATAATATCGCTTTCCCGGATGATCTCTTCCAGCGACACGAGAGAAACGCCCAGCTTCTTTGCTGTCTCATGATCCGGATATAAGTCATAAGCGAGTATCTTTGTGTCAAAGGCAGCCAGCTTTCTTGCCACGGATTTGGAGATCGCTCCAAAACCAACGAGGCCCACCGTTTTTCCCTGCAGTTCATTGCCGATATACCGGGGCCACAGTCCCTGTTCCATTTTTTTGTGAAGCGGGATCACGGTGCGCAGCAGGCTGAGTATAAACCCAACAGTCAGTTCAGCTACGGCATTCGAATTCATGCCGGGAGCGTTGACTACTTTGACCCCATGTCTGGAAGCGGCATCCAGATCAATGTTATCCACGCCCACGCCGAATTTTGCAACGACCTTCAAATCAGGGGCATTGGCAAATACCTCTTC
>CAMTFT010000414.1 GCA_947071365.1 uncultured bacterium
CACCTATTAAGTCGTCGGCAGCGTCAGATGTGTATAAGAGACAGCCAATATCAGTTTAATAAAATGTCCTGTCCAATCCTCTAATGTGCCATTCTGCCTCGGAATTTTCCGTATACCTTGTAAATTCAACTGATTCGCGATACCACCCAAACCAATTTCCGATGAAGTATATAATTCAAAAATCTTCCGTATTGCCACAGCCTCTGTTTCTTCAATCATCAGCTTGTTATCTTCCAGTGTATATCCGTAGGGAGCAAAGCCACCATTCCATCCACCCTGCCGTGCCTTTTCGCGCCGCCCGTTCATCGTCTGCTCGATAATATTCTCACGCTCAATCTCAGCCACAGCAGATAGTACAGAAATCAAAAGTTTTCCGCTTGTCTGAGAGGAATCAATCCCTTCTTCTATGCAAATCAGATTTACACCATAAGATTGAACCAACTCCAAAGAGTTAAGTATATCTGCTGCATTACGGCCAAACCGTGACAGCTTATACACTAAAATATAGTCAACGTCCAAGCCATCCTCAATATCTCTGAGCATTTTTTGAAAGGCAGGCCGTCCCTCAATGGATTTACCGGATTTACCGGCATCTTCATAAGTATCAACAACGATCATTTCCTCACGATCCGCAAATCGTGTCAGCATATTTTTTTGACCTTCCAGGCTGTATCCGTCCACTTGCATCTCTGTGCTGACCCTCGGATACAAAACACAGCGTTTTCCATATCGGTTCATAATTCATACCTCCAAAATTTACTTTTGGAAAATATCCTATGTAAAGCTGCGATTCTCACGCAGCTCCGTCAACCTCGCCCAGCACTCTCATACCATATTTCTCGATGATATGTGCCAGCGAAGTGATAAACGCTTCAAATTTTTGTTCCGCCAGAAGTTCTTCTGACCGGATTTCATCTGAAGGAATCAATGCGCTTTTATTCTGGATATTCTCCATTCAGAATCACCTCCGCAATTCCTAACGAAATTATAACTCTACTTGCACAGCCTGAAAATGATACGGCCTTTCGGCACTTTTATGTAATCCCCAGACTGCACAAGAGCGTCTTGTTTATGTTTTCCATGTCATCCTTGTTTAGATGACCAATATAGTTTTTTAACCTCGACTTGTCGATTGTTCTGATCTGTTCCAGCATAACAACAGATGGTTTCACCAAACCGCATCTGTCATTTAAGTGGTAATGCGTGGGGAACTTTCTGCTTTTTTTGCTTACACTGGTAATTGCTGCAATAATAATCGTAGGACTGAAACAATTTCCCACATTGTTTTGAAGAATGAGTACAGGACGAGAGCCACTTTGTTCGGAGCCGATACCAGGGCTTAAATCAGCCGAATATATGTCACCTCGATGGAATTTTTCAAACATCACTCTCGCCTCCTTAATATCTTAATACTTAAATAGCCGCACCAGTCTGAAAGAAATCTTCGGATAAAAACCTGGTGCGGCTACTGTTATTCTGTTCGGATTACTCGTCATATTTGCCACGCATCCCTGACGCCGGGGACAGAATAGGTCTCCGCTGGCGCGGCTGTCATAACTCCGCAGCGTCGTTCGTAGCGTGCGCCGCAGGGTTCCCCCCAAGTCTTTGGCGGGCCGTGAGGAAGTATCTTTAAGCCCCCGCGCCCTCATCGCGCCGGATGTGCCACCATCCGGGTCACAGAGACGTTGATCGCTCCGAAACAGCTTGTCCATCACCTCCTGGCTGCTCCATCTTCGCGGCGTCCTGCACTCGCTCATGCGCAGGTTATGTACCTGTTCTGCCGTGTATTCAGTTGTCAAAGGTCAGCGAAAGAAAAGCTCCTTCTTGACAGCCATGACAAAAACAGGCGATTTGTCCTGTCTGTACTGCGATTTATTTGAAAAAAATATTTTGCCTTGTCCCTTCATAGAAGCTGCGGACAGCGCAAGCTCCTTACAAGCACAATAAAATAGGTACTATCGTACTCAAAAACGCCTTTTATGAGGTTCTTCCTACAAGGAAATGGGCACGATAAAATATGATTAAGGAGACGATAGTGCCTATGGAACTGATAAAAGAGCTGGGACGAAGGATACAAAAAGCGCGTAAGGAAAAAGGATTGACGCAGCAGGAACTCGCAGATCTGAGCCACGTTTCTCTAAAGCACGTTCAAGGCTGCGAAAGAGGGGTGAAGAATCCTTCTTTTGAGGTTCTGCGCGCTTTTTGCAAAGTCTTGAATTTATCTTTAGATTCCCTGATGAATCTCGATCTGCCTGAAGATGAGCAAGCCGCCAACGATATGCGGCAGCTTTACCTTTCGTGCCCTCCGGCTGCCAGAAAAGTGCTGTTAAACTCAACCCGCGCGTTGACTGATGAGCTAAAAGAGATGGTGCAGACGGCTGGGGTTGACCCAGATGAACATTTAGAGAATAAGTAAGCCGGTGGAGGAATAAAAACCCCCACCGGCTCTCTTTTGCCGCTATGCGGCGATCAGGTTATTGGGCCGTATCCAGCAACCGCGCCAGCTTCTTCAGTCCGCGCCGGATGCTCTCCCACACGCGGCGGCGGTCAGCACCCTCGATCCGGGCGATCTCGGCCACCGTCATGCCCAGGTAAAACCGGGCGTAGATACGCCGGGCCTGGATGGCGGTCAGCTGCATCAGCGCGGCATACACTTCCTCCCGCAGCAGCTTCTGCTCCAGGACTTCCTCCGGGGTGAGTGGCCGGTTGAGGGCATCGTTTTCAATGCCATCCTCCCGGTTCAGAGAGTAGTGAGCCTTGTGCCGGAACTTCCGGCGTTCATAGGCGGCATCGTCCTGCTCCTGGCCCCGGATCGCGGCCAGGACTTCCTCAGCCACGTCCACAAAGACATCGGTTTTATATGTATCGGGATAC
>CAMTFT010000415.1 GCA_947071365.1 uncultured bacterium
TTGTGGGGAGGGTGCAAGAAATATCTGAGGGATTTTTCCGTTGGTATCTGAGAAAATTTTTGCTGGCCGGGCAGATGGCAGAAATGTCTGTTTTTTAGCGAAAATGTATGGTATACTTGCTGCGGATGTGAAATGCAGAAACAGGTTCACAGATCCGGAAAGAGAGAACAAATGAAGAAGAAAAAAATGCTTTTTGGAGGAAGCTTCCTCCTGCTTGTCTGTGTCATAGCCTTTGGCGTACATATTGTGACCGGAAGCGCTTCAAATGTAAAAAAGGGCGTGAAGGTATCGGATTTTGCGGCGGATGCATGGACGGTCACGCAGTATGGCCCCAGAGACATCAACTCCATGTTTTATACGATCTGTCATCCAGGTAAAGGGCTGATCGTCATTGACGGCGGCTGGACGGAGGATGGCCCCTTCGTGCGGGAAACGATCAAAGCCCTGGGCGGAAAGGTGGATGCGTGGATCCTTACCCACCCGCATCTTGATCACATCAGTGCGTTTGCGGATATTTATCCGGATCTGCAGGGAATCAGGATCGGCGATATCTATACGGTTGATATGGCTTCGCCGGAAAAGTGCAAAAAGCGCGCAAAATGGGACAGCACGGATGCATATGAGGAATTCCTTGCGCTGGAGGTGCCGGATCTGAAATACGTATATCCCGGTGATGTGCTGCACATCTGTGGATTGGAATTTGATATTTTCAGCGCATACGACGGGCATGTGGAGGAATTGTCAAAGGATTACCTGAATGATGGCTCCATGATGTTTAAGGTAAAGGGGGAAGAACAGTCGATGCTGTTCTGCGCGGATGTGGGGAAGAGCATGAGCGATTACCTTCTGGAGACCTGGGGAGATGAGCTGAAGGCGGACTATATTCAGATGGGGCACCATGGAAATGGCGGCCTTCTGGCAGATTTTTATACGAAGGTATCGCCGGACGTAGCTTTTTTTGATGCGCCGGACTGGCTGATGTATGATACGACGGGCAATTATACGACGCCGGAAAATTCAGAGCTGATGGAATCTCTGGGAAGCGAGGTCGTCAGCTTCCATACGCAGCCGAATTCCATTGTTTTAAAGTAAGATCAAAGACAGGGAGCATTCCCCGGACTGACCGGAGAGGATGCTCCCTGTTTTGTATACGTCATATTAAAATCAGCGGTTGTAAAGTTGCGTTGTGCGCTTCAGCCATTCGCAGCGGTCTTCGCTTAAGGATTCCTTCGTATAGCGGAAGGCCCAGTTCGCAGCGGCGACGCCCGGCGTATTCATACGCGCATCGCTGCCCAGAATCAGCAGATCCTGGATCGGGAAGATGGCGTATTTTGCAATACTGCCCATGCAGAAACGGATGAAGTCGAGGCTGACGCAGTTACCGTCCGTATTGCCGTAGCGGCGGATGCGGTCTTTGATGATCTCCGGCTGAACGGCATACCAGCCCATGGTCGTGTCGTTGTCGTGGGTGCCGGTATAGCAGATACAGTTCGGGGTGGTGTAAAAGTGCGGAATATAATTATCGTCGTCCATATCACCGAAACCGAACTGGAGTACCTTCATGCCCGGGAAGCCAAACTCGTCCCGCAGATGTTCCACCTCCGGCGTGATGATACCGAGATCTTCTGCGAAGATCGGCAGATCCTCACCGAGCTCCTTCTGGATGGCTTTGAACAGATCTTCACACGGCCCTTTGACCCATTTGCCGTTGACAGCCGTCTCTTCCCCTGCCGGTACGGACCAGTACGCCTCAAAGCCTCGGAAATGGTCGATGCGCAGGTAGTCTGTCAGCGTGAGCTGGCGTTTGATGCGGCGGATCCACCAGGAGTAGGATGTCTCTTTGTGGTAATCCCAGTCGTACAGCGGATTGCCCCAGAGCTGGCCCGTGGCGCTGAAATAATCCGGCGGAACTCCCGCCACGCTGGTAGGATATCCCTTGGAATCGAGCTGGAACAGCTTTTTGCCGCTCCACACATCGGCGCTGTCCAGGGCGACGAAGATCGGGATATCACCGATGATCTCAACTTCATTTTCGTGGGCGTAATCCCGAAGCTCGGTCCACTGTTTCTGGAAAATGAACTGAACGAAGCTGTAATAGTGGATCTGCTCGGCGAGCTTTGTGCGCCATGTCTTCTTTACGGCTTCGGTGGGAGCCAGAATATCCTTTTCCCATTCGAGCCAGCAGCGGCCTTCGTGGTAATCCTTGCAGGCCATGAAGAGCGTATAATCCTCCAGCCAGTCCTTTTCCTCCACGCAGAACAGCTCGAATTCTTCCAGCAACGTCTTGTCCGGCGTGTGCTTGAATGCAGCCCATGCTTTTTTCAGAAGTCCCGTCTTATACTGAATCACGGGGCCGTAGTCTACCTTTGTATTATCCCACATGGGGCCGTTGGAAACGTCCTCCTTCGTCAGAAGCTTCATCTCCACCAGCTTGTCAGGACTGATGATCAGCGGCTGTCCTGCAAAGGCGGAAAATCCCTGATACGGTGAATCACCGAAACCTGTAGGGCCAAGCGGCAGTACCTGCCACAGATGCTGACCCGATTTTTTCAGAAAATCAATAAAATCATAGGCGCCCGGGCCCATGTCACCGATTCCGTAGGGGGAAGGAAAAGAAGTCGGGTGAACCAGGATCCCGGAGAAGCGCACCTGCTTTTTCTTTTCCAGAAGCTCTGCTTCTTTTGATATTGTCTGTACAGTATTCATTTGTGTTTTCCTCCAATGAGTTACTTATTCAGTCCATGTCATTTTACCATGGCTGTAATCTGATGACAATGTTTTTATTTTTGGTCGTCATATTTGCAGGGACTTTGAAATAACAATAATATCTGTCTCTTATACACATCTGACGCTGCCGACGACTTAATAGGTG
>CAMTFT010000416.1 GCA_947071365.1 uncultured bacterium
GTGGAGACCAGGGTAAATCTGATCGCCCTGCGCAGCGAGCTGAAGGAGGAGAAGAACCGGCGGGCGTTTGCCATTCTTTTGGGCGGAGATTTTACACTGCTGTGCGGCCTGCTTCAGGACCCGGATCCGAAGACCCGGAAAAATGCTGCATTGATACTTGGAGAAATGGAATCGGAAGATCTGCTTCCGGTTCTTTTTGACGCATATAAAAAAGAAGATACTCTGTATATCAGGCCGGATTATCTGAAAGCGATCTCCAGACTGGAATACCGTCCAATAATCGGAACGCTGAAAAAGAGGCTGGAGCAGCTAAGGGCGGCGGACATCCCTGCAGAGGAGTCCAAGCATATATCGGAGGAGCTGCGTATCCTTCAAAGCATGGTATTGAAATATGAGAAAAGACAGCCGCACAGATTTACCGGTTATCATGCCAGAAAAGATATGATCCTGGTGACGAACCGATGCCAGCGGGAGGCGACGGCCCGGCAGGTAAAGAGTGGACAGATCACCATGCTGGCTGGCGGCATTCGGATAAAGGGAGCGTCTATGGAGGACGTATGGGGCATCCGAACGTACAGTGAGCTGCTGTTTCCTCTGGATACGGCGCCGTTATCTGTCGATCAGCCGGTGAAGGCCGGTGGTGAGCTGGCGATGGCAGTGCTTTCTCTGGCGCGGGAGCTTCATCAGGGGGATGGGGCGTTTCTGTTCCGCATCGAGCTGAAAGGACGTATCGCGCCGGAAAAGAAAGGCGCATATATCCATAAAATAGCGGATTCCATTGAGAAAGAATCCGGCGGTGAGCTGGTGAATTCAACGGCGGAATACGAGCTGGAGATCCGTCTTCTGGAGCGGAAGGACGGTACGTTTGCGCCCATGGTGAAGCTGTTTACGATTCCCGGGAAGCGGTTTGCGTACCGGAAGCAGTATGTTGCATCATCGATCGCGCCGGTGAATGCAGCGCTCACCGCGGAGCTTGCAAGGCCGTATCTGAAGGAAGGAGCTCAGATACTTGACCCGTTTTGCGGCGTCGGCACGATGCTGATTGAGCGTACCAGGGCTGTAAAATCAGGGACGATGTACGGAATCGACATTTACGGGGAAGCCATTGAGAAAGCCCGGGAGAACACCGCAAGGGCCGGGGAACGGATCAATTATATCAATAAGGACTTTTTTGAGTTTGAGCATGAGTATCTGTTTGATGAGATCATTACGGATATGCCGCAGGTGACATCGTCAAAAGACAGGGAGCAGATCCGGCAGCTCTATAGGGAATTTTTCAGGAAAGCCGGAACGCACCTGAAAAAGGACGGTGTGATGATTCTGTACTCGACGGAGCCGGGGCTTATCTCGGATATGCTGGGAGCCAATCCGGCATACAGGCTCACAAAACGCTTTACATTAAATGAAAAGAACGGAACCGGAGTATTCGTGATACACTACAGGGTGTAAGCCTGGTGTGTTTCCGGTATTTTGGATAGAGATCTGGAGGAAATGATGAAAAGATTTATCGGAGATAAAAAATTCTACCTGATGGTGCTGTCCATTGCAGTGCCGATCATGGTACAGAACGGAATTACGAATTTTGTAGCCATGCTGGACAACATTATGATTGGCCGCGTGGGTACGGAGCAGATGTCCGGCGTTGCCGTGGCAAATCAGCTCCTGTTTGTATTTAATCTCAGTATATTCGGAACGGTATCGGGCGCAGGCATTTTCGGCGCCCAGTTTTATGGCAGCAGGAATATGGAGGGATTGCGGGATACGTTCCGCTTTAAGGTGGTATCCATCAGCCTGCTTGTAATTGCCGGAATCCTGCTGATGTACTTTAAGGGGGATGCGCTGATTTCTCTGTACCTGCATGACAGCAGCGGAATCGGCAGTGTGGAGGCTACGCTTCAGTACGGCATCAGGTATCTGCGCCTCATGCTGATCGGCATGGTTCCTTACGCCTTCGCCCAGATCTATGCCAGTACCTTGCGGGAAATGGGGGAGACTGTAGCGCCCATGCGTGCCGGTGTGGCTGCCGTTGTTACGAATACGGTACTGAATTACGTGCTTATTTTCGGAAAGTTTGGAGCGCCAAAGCTTGGCGTTGCCGGTGCGGCGATCGCGACAGTGATATCCCGTTTTGTGGAATGCGGAAGCATCATGGTGTGGACGCACCGCAGGTCGCAGCAGCTCGTGTTTATCAAAGGGGCGTACCGCACCCTGCTTGTACCGGGCAATCTCGTGAAAAAAATACTCGTCAAGGGCTCGCCGCTTATGGTCAATGAGTTTTTGTGGTCCATGGGAATGGCGACGCTGACGCAGTGCTATTCTACATATGGGCTGGCTGTGATCGCGGGACTGAACATTTCCAATACGATATCAAATGTCTGCAATGTCATCTGGATGGCGATGGGAAACGCGCTTGCGATCATCGTAGGCCAGCTTTTGGGCGCTGGCAAAATGGAGGAGGCTAAGGATACGGACCGCAAGCTGATCTTCTTTTCCGTGTCAAGCTGTCTTGTGATCGGAGTGCTTCTGGTGCTTCTGGCGCCTGTGTTCCCGAAGATCTACAATACGTCGGAGGAGGTGCGCGCTCTGGCGGCCAGATTTATCATAATCGGCGCGTGCTTAATGCCGATGCAGGCTTTCCTCCACACGTCGTACTTTACCCTGCGTTCCGGCGGGAGGACTGTTATTACGTTTTTCTTTGACTCGGGATTTATGTGGGTGTGCAGTATCCCGGTGGCGTTCATCCTGAGCAGATATTCCGGGCTGCCGATCCTGGCGACGTATATTTTATGTCAGTCGCTTGATTTCATAAAGTGCATCATCGGATTTATTCCTGTCTCTTATACACATCTCCGAGCCCACGAGACGGAGCTA